>CAZKIZ010000060.1:0-11928 GCA_964552935.1 uncultured Rhodohalobacter sp.
GCTGATTTCATCAGTAAACCGAACACATCGCGTGCAGTTAATGCAGCGCTCAGCGTCGAGGATAACGCGAGGCCCAAGCTGAACTCTTTTCGGTTTGTGAACTTTTTTAACTTCAAAACGGCTTCCTTCAGGTCCGTACTTATAAGTTTGAATCTGGAGAGGACATTCGCCGGCCTGATCGCATATCGGGCAATCAAGCGGGTGGTTAGCCAAAATAAATTCGAGTGTGTCTTTTTGGGCACGTTTAACAAGATCGTCCGTTTCCTGCGTGTGAACGACCATGCCATCCGAAACCATGATATTGCAGGATGTTTGAAGTTTAGGAAACCAGCGGATTACTCTTTCACCGTCTTCATCCAGCTCATACTCACCGGTCTCGCGGTCTTTTACCGGCTGCCCCACTTTAACCATACACTGACGACAGTTAGCGGGTGCGGACATAGAAGGGTGGTAGCAGAAAAAAGGAACTTCAAGTCCCTGGTCCAGAATAAACTGCAGGAGACTGTGTTCGCCTTCAAACTCAAACCGATTTCCGTCAATAATTACTTCAGGCATCTTGGAAATTGTTGATTTATTATTGATGGCTTGCGACAACTTCCGCCAGCCACTTAAACGTTTTCAATTAATATCAAATCGTGAAAATCATTATAAGGCAAACAGATAAGTATTTCAGTCTCTTTTTGCTTTACAATGGAGTTGTGGTTCAGGCTAATGCGTGAACTGATTTTTTACAGCGTGCTTCGAATTCATCTCTGAAGCGGGTAATGGTATGACGAACCGGCCAGGCCGCCGCATCTGCGAGAGCACAAATTGTCCGGCCCTCCATCTGGGTGGTAATATCTAGCAGGAGATCAAGATCTTTAATCTCACCATCACCGTTTTTAATCTTTAGCAAAATCTTTTCAAGCCATCCGGTACCGTCGCGGCAGGGCGTGCACTGACCACAGGATTCATGATGATAAAAGTGGGCGATCCGCCACAGGACGTCAACCATATCGGTGTCTTCATCCATAATCACCATTCCGGCTGTACCCAGCATGGTGCCTACTTCACGCAAGCCGTCGCTGTCCATTGTAACTCCATCGAGCTGATCGGCTCTGAGTATGGGGGTAGACGAGCCACCCGGAATGACAGCTTTTAACTCTTTTCCGTTGCGCATACCCCCGGCAACATCGTGTATAAGGTCGAGCACAGGAATACCAGAGGGAAGTTCGTAGACCCCGGGGCGGTTCACATGTCCGGATATTCCATAAAGAATAGGTCCCGGGTGATTTTTCGCTCCAACACCGGAGAACCAGTCAGCACCTTTATTAATTACAGAAACTACATGAGCAAGCGTTTCGATGTTGTTGATAGTGGTTGGTCGGCCCCAAAGCCCTTTCTGAGCAGGAAACGGGGGTTTTACCCTTGGATACCCGCGTTTGCCCTCAAGTGATTCGAGCATGGAAGTCTCTTCTCCGCAGATATATGCACCTGCACCGGAGTGGACATAAAAATCTACGCTGTAGCCGGATCCGAAAATATCCTTCCCGATGAACCCCTTCTCATACGCATCATCAATCGCCTTCTGCATCATGTCGATGTAATCTTTGTACTCACCGCGAATGTAAACGTAGATGGAGGTGATTTCCATCGCATAAGCGGCGATCAGGGCTCCCTCAATAAAAACGTGGGGATTGTACTCAAATATCTTACGATCTTTAAATGTACCCGGCTCAGACTCATCACCATTGCAAGCAAGGTAGCGGGGCCCGCCGTCGGCAGGGGGCATGAACGACCATTTCAGACCGGCATTAAATCCCGCTCCGCCACGACCGCGAATATTGGCAGCCTTCACTTCATTAACTACATCTTTCGGTCCTTCCCACTTCGTTTTATCTGTGAGAATTTCTTTAAGGGCTTTGTATCCGCCATTGTTTTGATAAACATCAATTTTGTGAAGATCTTTAATCTCCGGAATCAAAACGGGCTCGTAATTTTTCCAGTCTGCTGAGCTCATAATTCTTTAGTCAACGTTGCGAAGTGGCATTTTAATTTCTTCATAGTCGGGTTCTTTGCCCGCCTTAAGTGTCTCTAGAAGAGTATCTACTTTTTCTTCAGTGAGATGATTTACATACTTACCATTTGTAACCTGCAGCATGGGGGCGTACCCGCAGGCGCCCAGACATTCGACCTCTTCTAAGGAAAACATACCGTCTTCAGTTGTCTCACCCGCCTTAATACCGAGTTTGTCTTCAATATAGTGCAGCACGTCGTAACCGCCGCAAATCTGACAGCTCAGGCACGTACAGACATCAAGAACGTATTTACCCTTTTTCTCTTTGTAATACTGGGTGTAGAATGTTGCCACACCGTGAACGTGAGCTTCCGGCAGCCCCAGTGTATTTGCCACAAGGCGCTGAACTTCCGGCTCAACATGGCCAAACTTATTCTGGGCAAGCCACAGAACGGGCAATGTTGCCGGCATTACTTCCGGGTATTTTGCCTTGATATCTTCAATTTTTTGCAGGTCGTCTTTATCGAATTCGTACGTCATAATATTACTTATCTGCCTCGCCCATAACCGGGTCGAGTCCGCCAATGATTACTACTGTGTCAGCCACCATTTCACCATCAAGTACATTTTCAAGTACTTGTAAATTGGCAAATGATGGTGCATTAATTTTTAGTCTCCAGGGATGCCCGGTTCCGTCGCTTTGAATAAAGTAGCCAAGCTCACCCTTAGGTGATTCAACCGCATGGTAGGCTTCAGCACCTTCAGGCGGGCAAATACCGGTATCCGTCATCATAAAGTCGTGAATCATTCCTTCCATGGAGTAATAGACTTCATCTTTGGAAGGGTAGGCCTGTTTGGCATTATCGGTTCGCACAGGGCCTTTAGGAAGTTTTTCGATACACTGATTAATGATTCTGATGCTCTCGGTCATCTCTTCCATCCGAACAAAATAGCGGGCAAGATTGTCGCCCTCAAGCCGTGTTGGAACACCAAACTCTACTTCATCGTATCGTGCATAAGGCGCAAACTTACGGATGTCGTAGCCGTATCCCGTGGCACGAAGAACCGGGCCTGCTGCGCCGATGGCGAGTGCGTCTTTCGTTTGCAGCACACCAACAGCTTCATTTCGGTCGAAAAACAGACGGTTGCGGTCGAGCAGTTTATGGTAGTCTTTAATCTCTTTTGGAAAGTCGCGAGCAAATTCTTTGATAGCCGCCATCGCCTCGTCGGTAATATCGTTCGCTACACCGCCAATCCTGGAGTGCGAAACGGTAAACCGGTGACCGGCCAGCAGGTCCATGATATCGTATACTTTTTCCCGCTCTTTGAATGTCCATATAAAGAATGAAACGGCACCGGCGTCCATCACCATGGTGCCCAGCCATAAAAGGTGCGATGAAATTCTGGCAAGTTCACATCCAATCATTCGGATGTAGTGGGCGCGTTCCGGAACTTCCACGCTTGCAATTTTTTCAACAGCAGTGCAGAGCGCTACATTGTTGCTGTAAGGAGAGAGGTAGTCCATGCGATCTGTATAAGGCATGAACTCCTGGTAAGTCTTGTTTTCTGCGATTTTTTCCACGCCCCTGTGCAGATAACCAATATCGAGCTTCACTTTTTCGATGGTCTCACCGTCCAGCTGAAGCACCAGTCTGAGTACACCGTGAGTGGCCGGGTGCTGAGGCCCCATATTAAGAATCATCTTGGATGTAAGCGGATCCCCATCATCCATCTGTTCGATGGTGGTATGCTTATCCTCGAGACTTTGGTAGAGCTGCTTTTGATGCTCCTTAAAAAAAGTGGAATTAACTTTGGACTGAATATCAGATAGTTTCATAATAAGCTCTTATTCTGTGTCCGGTGTAGTGTTTGGCAGCTCAATGGAACCTTTAATTCCAAGCAGTGGAAACTCTTTTCTGAGTGGAAAGTATTGAAAATCTTCCGGCATAAATATTCGCCGGTGGTCGGGGTGGTTTTTGAAACGAATACCGAACATATCATATACTTCCCGCTCGTTCCAGTTGGCTCCGGGCCACACAGGAACAACTGAATCAACTTCCGGATTCTCTTCATTGCATCTGACCTTCAGGAATAGCCGATCACGGTTTTTCAGAGACAGGAGGTTGTAAATGACCTCAAATCGCTCATCTGATGTGTAGCGGTCAGTGCCAATAACATCACTAAGGTAGACAAAATGGTGCTCTTCTTTGAGAAATGTACAAACGTCAAGAAGCGCATCTGCTTCAATCCTGGCAAACGTATAGCCCGAGGACTGGTATACTTCGATTAGCTTGTCGGAATACTTGTCTGACAGCTCATCGATTGTAAGTTGAAGGGAATCTGAAAGTTCTAAATTCATAACAGTAGATTAGGTATCGAGCATTACGGAGTGTTCTGTTTTTATCTTGTCCTGAATTTTCATCAGGGCGTGCAGAACAGCATCGGGGCGTGGGGGACATCCTGAGATGTAAGTATCAACAGGCAGGAAATTATCCACACCCTGTACAACACCGTAGCATCGGTGCATTCCGCCAGTGGATGCACAAGCGCCCATTGCTATACACCATTTTGGGTCCGGCATTTGATCCCAGATACGCCGGATAGCGTGCGACATTTTATACGTACACCAGCCTGCCACGATCATCACATCGCTTTGGCGGGGTGAAAACCTCATCACTTCTGAGCCAAATCGTGCGGCGTCATATTTTGGGCCGGCAAACGCCATCATCTCAATGGCGCAGCAGGCCAGTCCCATTGGCATAGGCCAAGCAGCATTTGCCCTGGCCCAATTTACAAGGTTATCAACCCTGCTTGTTAGATATCCTTCTCCGAGTGCGCTTTCTAAACCCATATTCTGCTACCTTTTAACTTCTTGGTGTTTAATATTTTTCATGTCCCAGTCCAGTGTTCCTTTCTTCAGTGTATATATAAGGCCAATGAACAGCACTATTATAAATACGACCATGGCAAAGAACGTTCCTGCGCCGTGCGTTAAAAATGCAACAGCCCAGGGGTATACAAACACAACTTCGAGATCGAAAACGATGAACTCCATGGCCACCAGGTAGAAAGCAATTGAGTACCGCTCTCTTGCCTGTCCAACAGGATCCATACCACTTTCGTAAGCTGTAAGTTTTGTCTTGTTAGGGCGGAAAGGTCCCAGCAGCCTGGACAGAGACATCAAAATAACAGCCAATGCAAGTGCTACGCCCATGAGCACAATGATCGGTATATATTGTTCAAGCATAAAGATCAAAAATTGAATTGTGTGGGCAAATATGAACCCAACGTATCCGTTCCGTTTTCTGTCTTAAATTAAGGCTCCAATATAGGGTGTTTTTGAGCCAATTTGGAACGTTTTTTAATAAAAAATTTACCCCGTTTTATGCTCGGATTTCAAAACCTGGAATAGTGAATAACTTTGATGGGGAGTTTGTGAATGCTCAATCTGCATTATTCACCAAGTTTCGCAGTGTGTGACAATATATTGAAGAAAATTTAATCTTTGTTTGATGTATCTCACTGATAAACATAGTGATAAAATTAACCTGCAATTTTCTGTGAATAATGTAGGTTAAGAATCAATTCAGGGTAATACGGAGTCATAGAGCTTTCGCGTGTATTTTCCGTACAAACAGGAGGCCGCAGCTCATTACTGAATCAGACCCGGCAACACACTAACCGGGTGAGTGACTGTTGTCTACCAGCTGATTCTTCCGCGCCCTTCTTCCTCCCGGTCTCGTCCTGCATCAGGATCTTCCGGCATAATGAAACCCGGAGGCGGTTGAAAGGGCTCGTAGCTCCACGGAGCATTGGGGTCTTCTCTGGAATAATTTATAAATGAGCCTACAATAGGAAGTGCAGTACGAGCACCCTGGCCAATACTTGTAGGCATATTTCTTGGGAATCTCACAAAATTATCTTCACCACCCACCCACGAGCCCATCACGATATGGGGCATCATTGCTACAAACCAGTTGTCGGAGCTGTTTTGACTGGTTCCGGTTTTACCGGCAACATCTTGTTGAATATTGTACTGGGTTCTCATACGCACACCCGTTCCGTGAAAGCCCTCGCCACCACGAATGACACCGCGCATCATATCGATCATAATGTAGGCTGTTTCGGGGCTGATCGCCTCTCCGCTGTAATCGGGGAAATATTCTACGAGTACATTCCCTTCCTTATCTTCAATTCGTGTAACGGCAAGTGGTTCAATGTGAACGCCCTCGTTGGCAAACGTCGTGTAGGCGCTGACCAATTCTAAAAGCGATACGTTTGCGGTTCCAAGCGCAATAGAAGGGTAGTCTCCGCTGACGCCGCTCAGGTCGATACCCAAAAGGGTGGCCATATCTCTGATTTTACGGGCTGCCGGCTGCAGGTCCTGGAGACGGTTAGTGCCCGGCGCTCCGGCGATTTCAGGCAGCAGCCGTACGGTAACGTTATTCAAACTTCTGGCCAGTGCATCGCGCAGCGGCACCATTTCCGGCCCGTCAGGAACAACCCGGTCTTTGGGGTTCCATATGCCGCCACCTTGCTGTATGAAGCTTACCGGGTATTTAGAAAACCTGTGATAGGGCATATACCCGTTATCAACCGCAATTGAATAGACGAAAGGTTTGAATGTTGAACCTGCCTGCCTTTTCGACTGGTAGACGTGATCAAACTGCTGCTGGCCGTAATCCATACCGCCAACCCAGGCCAGGACATTACCATTATTGGGCTCTATTGCTACAAAACTACCCTGAAGTTTTGTCCGGGCTCTCTTTACGGAGTCTATAAACGCCTCGTCAGCCTTTAGTCTTTCAAATACTACTGACTCCTGGTTGGTATCGAATTTGCTGAACCCGTTTTTATAGCGATCTGTATCACGGATGAACTCGTTTAAAAATCCGGGAAACTCTTCCCAGAAGCGATCCATATACTCGCCGCCGGGGCTTGTCCACTCTCTCTCGAATGTAGTCTGGAATTCAGTGAGGTTCTCCTTAACGGATCGTTCAGCATGGCGCTGAAGCCTCGAGTCGATGGTTGTGTAAACGGTAAGTCCGTCAGTGTAAAGATCGTAACCGTTTTCCTGTGTCCACCGCGTTACTTGCTGGCGCACATACTCTCCAAAATAGCGGCTTTCCCGCCCAGAACGCGAGGGCGGCTGGTAGTTTAATACAATCTCTTCGGCGGATAGGTTGGCAAAAATATCAGGTGTGATAAAATCTCTGCGCATCATCTGTCCAAGCACTACATTTCGGCGCTGCATCGATCGTTCCGGAAACAGCCTTGGGTTGTAGGCGTGGGTGGCTCGCAGCATACCGATGAGCGTGGCGGCCTCTGATACCGTAATATCGCCGGCGGGTTTCCCGAAGTGAGTTTGCGATGCAGACTCAATTCCAAAAGTGCTGTTTGCAAATTCCACCGTATTGAGATACATCTCAATGATCTCTTTTTTGGTGTAGTTCTGCTCAATTTGAATAGCGGTAAGCATTTCGCGCAGTTTTCGTGTAACGGACACCTCACGCCCGATTTTCCGATAAAGATTTCGCGCCAGCTGCTGACTGATGGTTGACCCTCCCTGAAACCGGCCCTGAAGCCAATATATGGGTAAGCCTGCCAGTCGTTCTGCATCAATACCCCAGTGGGTGTAAAATCGGTGATCCTCAGTGGCAATCAGTGCATCAACAATATTCGGGGAAATCTGCTCAATCGGAACATAAGTACGGTTTTCAGTAAAGTACCGGTCCAGGACCACGCCATCACGGCTCTTTACAACAGAGGCAATGGCGGTCTGCGGGTTTTCAAGCTCCTGAATGGAGGGCAGTCCCTGAAACAAATAGTAGACATATCCTGTGGTGACTGCACCGATCAATACCAGGAGAGATAGGCCGCCAATCAGGATTTTTTTCTTCATGCCCGACATCCCGGTGCTGCTGCTCTCAGGTGAGGAGGCAGCTTCATTTTTCTTGCGTTCCGCAAGTACCTTTTTTCGATACTCCGGATCATTGAAATATCGTTCTTTGTCAAAATTGTTCGTATCGTCGCTCATATACTGACGGTGGTTTGTAATCTGTTTTCAAACGGTTTAAGTATCTGTAGTGCTGCATCCCAGGTAACGAGTTCAAGTATGCCGTTGGTATACATACCAACAGTTCTGTGTTCAAAGAACGTGCCTGTATTCATATAAGTGCCAAATTCATACTCATTGATTCGCGGATGGTGATCATGACCGCAAATTACGACGTCATACGTTGAGGTTTTGAGAAACTCTTTCGACCAGTCGTCCAAAATCGACGGGTCGCAGTGGGCGCGTCGTTTACTTATTATTGAAAAAGCTTTCATGACTGAAATGCCTGCTTTTGGCGGTAATAGCTTTTGATACAGTTTTACAAACATTTTGTTTCTTAAAAGCCTGTGCATTTTGGGACGCGGCAGGTTCATATCGGGCACGCTCAGCCCGTCCCCATGATGCAGAAACAGCCGCTTTCCATTAAGTGAAAGATCAAAAAAGTCGTGACTGATATTGAAGCCAAGTTTTTCAAAATAACCATTGGTCCAATTATCGTGGTTCCCTGTCACATAGTTAATTGGGCCGTGCTCCTTCATATAGTCAGAAAAGCATCTCAGAATTTCGTTGCCAAGATCCGGCCGCCATTTAGGGTACTCCATCCAATAGTCAAACAGGTCGCCATGGAGATGAATCTTAATACCCTGATCTGAACAGTACCGTATTAATTCCGCCAGATCATTACGAACACTCTGATCGTCGAGATCAGAGAACGCACCAAGATGGACATCTGACAGGAAAACATGATTCATACTATTTTCGCTAAAAAATTATTTCTTTCGATTGATTATAAATTCAACAAGATTCTTAAAATCTTCGGATCCCCTTTCCACAGGCAAGGTTTCGAGCTGCTCGAGCGCCTGCTCTGCATACCTGTTCATGGATTCTTTGGCGTAGAGAAGACCATTTTTTTCGTGCACAAATTCAACGATCGCATCAACATCTTTATCGCTCTTTTTGCGCTTCCTCATTAGTCGTTTTATTCGCAGTGTTTCCAGCGATGACGATTTTTCGTATGCTTTAATGAGTGGAAGCGTCACTTTTCGTTCCTGGATGTCGTTGCGCTTTGGTTTTCCAACATCATCAAGTCCATAATCAAATAGGTCATCTTTTATCTGAAATGCAATTCCAATTTTCAATCCGATTTCTCGCATGGTCTGAATGGTCTCCTTATCGCCGGTAGCAGCTGAGGCACCGCACTCACAGCATGCTGAAATCAGACTTGCTGTTTTTTCAGATATAATTTGAAAATATCGATCCTCCGTCATGTTAAACAATTTAGCTGTTTTAAGTTGACGCAGCTCCCCCTCGCTCATCTGTTTAACCGCACCGGATAAAATCTGGAGCATGTCGTACTCTTTATTATCTAGGGCAATAAGCAATCCTTTTGAGAGCAGAAAATCACCCAGCAGAACGCCGGCTTTATTTTTCCATAGCTTGTTTATGCTTAAAAATCCTCTCCTTTTATCCGCTTCATCAACCACATCATCATGGATAAGTGTGGCGGTGTGGAGCAGCTCAATCATGGTGGCTGCAATGTAGCTTCGTTTGTCTATCTCACCGAACATACGTGCGGTCATGAAGACAAGGGTAGGGCGGATCTCTTTCCCTTTCTGACGCAGCAAATACTGCATAATCTTGTTTAAAAGGAAGATATCGGTATCGGTTTGTTTCTGGAAGAAGTCCCTGAAAATATCAAGGTCATCCTGTATGGGCTCGGTAATTTCTGAGAGAGACTTCAAAGATGGATCTGTTTTTAAATTTAAATCTAAAATAGCCTGTTCCGGCATAAGGAGTTATTCTTTTCAAATTGAATCAATAAAATAATGAAAGCTGTCATTAAAAAGTTGCGGAATGATGAATGTGTGGTTAGTTTACCAGCTTATTTTATATTGCACAAAATATCATATTTACATTGAAAACAATAGGTGTTCTAACAAGTGGCGGAGATTCCCCGGGGATGAACGCTGCATTACGGGCTGTTGTACGAACAGCATATAGCGAAAATTTTGAAGTTGTAGCTTTCAGGCACGGTTTCAAAGGGTTAATTTCGGGCGATTTTAAGAAGCTTGGTCCTTCGGATGTTTCAAATATTATACAGCGGGGTGGAACTGTATTAAAATCTGCCCGTTGCGAAGAGTTCAGGTCAGTCGAGGGCAGAACAAAAGCTGCCAACGTTCTAAAAGAACTTGGGATCGAGGCACTCGTGATCATCGGTGGTGACGGATCATTTCAGGGAGGAACTCTGCTGGCTAGAGAGCATGATATTACGGTTGTCGGTATTCCCGCTACTATTGATAATGATTTGGTAGGATCTGATGAGACGATTGGATACGATACCGCTCTGAATACGGCGATGGAAGCGATTGATAAAATACGCGACACTGCCGATGCGCACGACAGACTCTTCCTTGTTGAGGTTATGGGGCGTGATGCCGGGTTTATCGCTTTGGAAACCGGCATAGCGGGTGGCGCAGAATTGATTCTGCTCCCTGAATCTCTCACAGACATTAAAGAGGTTCGGTCAAACCTTAACGGGGTTCTGCAAGAACAACGGCGCAGCAGCCTTGTTGTGGTGGCTGAAGGTGATGAAACTGGGGGTGCACTCAAACTATCTGAAAAATTGAGAGATGATTTTTCAAAATATGAGATGCGCGTCTGTATCCTGGGGCACATTCAGCGAGGAGGGGCACCCACCGCTCGTGACCGCGTGCTGGCAAGCCGGCTCGGCTTTGCGGCCATAAAAGCGATTAAGGATGGCCACACCCAGGTGATGGTAGGAATTGTAAGCAACAGCATTAAAATTACACCTCTAAAAATGACTTTCGGTAAGAAGAAAGACATTAATTTTGAACTACTCGATTTGGCAAAAAGGCTCCGTTAACAACTAAATCCCGATACTATGATTAGGATAAACATTGAAGGCACAGCTGGATCTATCTCTGAAGAGGCTTTAAAAGAAGCCGCTGAAGTAGCAAAAAAAGCGTTTAAACAAGTGCAGGACGGCAGCGGTTCTGGTAACGAATGGCTGGGCTGGAGAAGAATTTTAAAATCTCCGAATGATGCCGAACTCGAAGAAATTGAGCAGCAGGCGGCTAAAATTCGCTCAGACGCTGACATCTTCATTGTGTGTGGAATAGGCGGTTCCTACCAGGGAGCAAGGGCCATTATTGAAGCATTAACGAAACCTTTTGGAAAGAAAGGGCCTGAAATCATTTTTGCGGGCCATCATCTGGGCGGGCAGTATCTCGAGCATCTTCTCGAATATGTGAAGAGACCAAAAGAGGACGGCTCTGCTAAAAGTGTCTATCTTAATGTAATATCAAAGTCCGGCTCAACACTCGAGACGGCTATTGCTTTTCGTCAGCTCAGAAAATGGATGCACGATACGTATGGCGATGAAGCCAAAAAACGAATAACAGCAACGACCGGCGAAACAGGCGGTGTGCTGAATAAGATTATTGCTGAAGAGGGTTACAAGAAATATGTGATACCCGAAGACGTCGGCGGACGATATTCCGTCCTGACCCCGGTGGGACTGCTGCCGGTTGCGGTAAGCGGACTCGATATACAGACGCTCTATTACGGAGCTGTTGCGGAGTACGAATCCCGCGAAAAAGATCCCGGTGATCTTCTGACGTATGCTGCCGCCCGGTACTTACTTCACGAAAAGGGGTATGCACTGGATGTTTTGGGTTCATTCGAGCCTGAACTGAATCAGCTTTGCGGATGGACTCAGCAGCTGCTTGGTGAGAGCGAAGGCAAAGAGGGGAAAGGTCTGTTTCCTGCTATCGCGGCCTACTCAACGGACCTTCCCAGCATAGGGCAGCTCATTCAGCAGGGACAGCGTAACATAATTGAGACTCTGATTACAGTT
>CAZKIZ010000061.1:0-11805 GCA_964552935.1 uncultured Rhodohalobacter sp.
TCAGCCTGTTGTCCGGCCCCGGAATGGGCATACCCGCAACGGCATCTTCCGGCAGCGGCACGCTGCCGATGTACTCTGCTTCGGATGAAAACAGATCAAATCGGTTAGTTTCGCCTTCGGCTACATTCATCAGAATCCAGAGCCTCCCTTCGTGATCGGGAAAATAGTCGATAAACCGCCTTTTGTAGGTCGGTATGTCGCGGTCGGGCAGTTCCATGCCCGTAACTCGTGCAGATTCGGCCATCCGCTCAGCGCTCTGCTCTTTCTCATGTTCAGTGAGAGCTACGGGTTCAGTCTCCGGACGCGTGAAGAGAGTCTCCTCACCGGTTGCCGGATCAACCCTGAAAGCACGGTAGCTGGTATCCTGTGGAGTGGTGAAAAAAGCCCCGTCATTCTGAAATTTAAACGCGCAAAAGGTGCAGGAGATCTGTTCGTAGGGCCGGTCCTGCATCTCCAGATTTAGTTGATAGAGATCATCCATCTCCCCGGTTTCCGGATCAAGCAGCCAGAAAAAGATATCTCCGGGATCGGTGGCCATTTTCGAAAACGGATGCCCCAGCACAATCAGTCCGGCATCTGTCCAACTCAGCTGCGTGTTCCATCCAGGGCTGAAATCATTAAATTTATGTGATCCCTCGTATACATCAGTCACCGTAATCCGGGCATTTGACAGATCAGCAACCGCTACTCGTCCGTCCGGATGAACAGCAGCGTGAGTGAGCTGAGCAAATTCACCGGGACCATTCCCCATCCCGCCAAAATGAGCGATCAATTCTCCGTCCGGATCAAAATGGTTGATGGTATGCAGGGAGTTGTCAATAATAATCAGCGAACCATCACTCAACAGACCCGTAAAACGGGGATTCGGGATCACCCCGGGATTCTCTATCTCCCACTCGTGAATTTTTTCAAGCGATACTTCTGATGCAATATTTTCTGCACCCCCGGCACCTTCCTGTGAACACGCCATAAGTGATAGTGAGATGAACAACAGAATAAGAGTTGATGCAGTATTTGCGTCTGGTTTTTTCATGATGAATCTCTTTTTGATGTTGGATGTAGTTTTGGTCTATTTTTTTAAAGTGGTCTATAAACTCAAAACAATCAAGGGAGAGGATCGATTTTTCGGGGCTGTTCAAATTATCTGGATCGCAGAACACTTGCATGCTTTATGGACCCACGTCCGGCCCGTCGCAGTTTTGCCTTCGCAATCGCTTTGAGGCCTGTCTCCTTCTCCAAAAGGAATCCCCTCGGGGCGAAAGGTGGTGATTCCTTTACCCCCCGCCAGAAATATGCCAACAAGTAACCCAGTATTAGTACATTTCTTGTTATGATACATGGTCTGAAGCTTTTATAGAATCACTCCCTCAGCATCTTCACAGAATAGAGTTAAGCCACCCCGTAACTAATACACCTAATCACGAAATCAACTAATAACCATTCAACTACTTATCAAAAATATCCTCAAGAGTAAACTCAAGAATAAACCGCGTTCCGCTGCCATTCGACTCATAATGTGCTTCTCCGCGAAGCTGGCTCACGAGAGTTCGGATCAGGGTAATTCCGAGCGTCTGTTGCTCTTCAAAGTCAAATGAGTCCGGCAGTCCTGAGCCATCATCGGCAATCTCAATATGGATCAACTCATCATTTCTTTTGAGATCTATATAGATATTCCCCTCTGTTTCCCCGGAAAAAGCGTGCTTATATGAGTTGACTACACACTCGTTCAGCAGCAGGGAAAACGGAACCGCCTGGTTGATATTCATTTTGATATTCTCCAGGTCGTAGTGAATTCGCACCTTCTGGTCGGGCTGTTCAAACGACTGGGAAATCGCATCCACAAGTTCCTCAACAAAGTCTGATATACTGATGTCCGCGAAAGTCTCATTCTGATAGAGTTTTTCATGCACCAGCGCGATGGACTGAATCCTGAGCTGGCTGTGCTGCAGGGCTATCTTGGCGTTCTCATTCTCCATATTCCACATCTGCATCTGCAGCAGACCCGATATAACCGCAAGGTTGTTCTTTACCCTGTGATGAATCTCCGCCAGCAGAATATTCTTCTCGTGCAGCGACTCGCTGATTTTCTTTTCTGATTCTTTCTGCACGCTGATGTCGCTCGCTACAAAAATAAGGCTCACCTCTTCGTTCATCTCATCTGCAATAACAGACGTCGACAGAATAACCGGCAGCAGTTCGCCTGTTTTGGAAATAAGTTCCGTTTCAACCTCATTAACCGAAGCATCACTCTTTATTACAATCTTTTTTATCGACTCACGGCTCTCTTCGCTAAAGACGTTCCAGATGGAATGATTATCGAGATCTTCATCTGTATATCCAAGCTTTCTGTGCACCGTTTTGTTCGATATGATAATATTGCCCTCATCATTCGTCACAAAAAGCATATCACCCATCGATTGAATGATATTGTTCACGTAAGAACGGGATACCATACTTTTACTCAGGTTTTCCGCCATCTGGTTAAATGTATCCGCAAGTCTCGAAAGCTCATCATTCGAACGCAGTTTAATTCGCTGATCCATATTACCGCTGCCGAACCGCTTAGCTGCGGCTGTGAGCGTATTTACAGGCTGGGTAATGGACCTGTAAATTATAAAGGCAAAGAGAAGGGCTGCAGCAAAACCGAAAACCGTTACAAATATAATCCGTCGGACTGTCTGTTCTGCCTGGTCTTCCAGTTTGGCCTGCTGCAGATCTAAAAACAGATTGGAGTTTTGCCTAAGGCTGCTGAGTAGCGGAAGCAGTGTATTTCTGAAATAGGGTTCTATCGTAACGTTGAAAATTTCTTCCCCGTAATCTTCCTCTACATCCTGCTCAAGAAGCTCGTCAATCAACCCTTTGTATGGGCCGTATGCAAGAGTAAGTGAGTCCATTAAAACGTGCATCCGTTCGTGCAGTTCCACAAGTTCATCACTGCCCATGTTGTCCCGGTGCGCCCGATCGGCAAAATCCATCTTGGTATTTGTAAACCGATCCATATTTTCGATGATCATCTCTCTCGCCTGGCGAACCTGTGACGATGTGCGCAGCGACTGGTCTCCTTCACGCAGCTTCTCGCTTTCAGTAAGGAAATTCCGGGTATAGAGCATAGAGTTCTGCAGAGAAACCGTCATTTCGGTAAGGATCTGCAGTTCGATTGCACTCTGCTGACTCTCCTGAATCAAATCGCTTTTAATCTGATTACTTAAATAGTACGATAATGAACCGGTTATAAGCACCAATAGTGCAACCACCAAAAAACTCAGCAAAAGTTTGGTTCCTAAGCGCATGTATTATAAATATCTACAAAAAAATTGAACTATAGAGCAAAACAGACGTAGTTTTTTTGCTTAATTATTGTTCAGCCTAAGTTCATAGTTTAACGAATGCTGCTACATTATGCACGTAAAAAAACGATTATCTTACATTTCGTTCAAAATTTTGTCTGTTTTAACATTGCATTAACTATAGCATCCCGATTCGGCAGCACGCTGTTCATCAGGTTTATATTATATGGCATCGGTATGTCCGGCATGGTAAGCCGCCGGACTGGTGCGTCGAGGTACATGAATAGTTTTTCGGTAATCGACGCCGATATTTCTGCCCCAAAACCTGCTGTCCGGTTGTCTTCATGAACAATCAGGCACCGGCCTGTTTTTTTAACAGATTCAAACACCGTATCGCTGTCCCACGGAGAGAGTGTTCTGAGGTCGATAATGTCCGCGCTGATATTCCCCTCCTCCGCAGCTTCCACACACCGTTCGCACATGGCTCCCCAGGTTACAACCGTGAGGTCTTTTCCGGCAGCCAGGCTGTTTGCCTTCCCAAAGGGCAGCACATACGTATCACCGGGATACGGTTTCCGGGCAGATTTGGCATCCAGCTGATTCCGGTGCTCAAAAAAGATAACGGGATCGTTTCCTCTCATTGCCGAACGCAGAAGCCCCGCAGCATCCTGAGCGTTGGAAGGGTATGCCACCCGCCACCCGATCATTCGGGTGAAGAAGACTTCATTCGACTCGCTGTGCCAGGGATCGCCGCATTTTGCAAATCCCCCCGGCATTCGCACCACCATGGGTGCCGCAAACTTATTGGCTGTTCTCCAGCGAATGGTTCCGCAATTTTTGAGCTGTTCGGTAGCCGGATCAGCATATTTACGAAACTGGATTTCGGCCACCGGCATCAGTCCGCTGTAGGCAAGGCCCACAGCACGGCCTATGATCCCCTCTTCCGAAAGGCTGGTATCAAAAACACGGTGGCTGCCGTGTCTGCTCTGCAGATCCATCGTTACGGCGTGAACACCTCCTTTTGCGCCAACATCTTCACCAAATACCACGACCCGGTCATTAATTTCGAGTTCTACATCGAGCGTTCTGCGAACCGCTTCAACGATATTGATTCGCTGCTTTTCCGGTTTCGGATCTCCCGTCTCTTCAGGCGGAGTGTATCCTGCAGTTCGCATCCCACCCACCTTCTGCAGTTCATCACCCGGATTTGAATAGACAAACTTCTCAACAATTTCTGCATCCGGTTCGCTTCGGTTCCACGCCTTTTCAGCCTTTTCATCAACTTCAGCTCTGCAGGATTCGGCCAGTGCATTCCACTCCTTTTTTGAAAGTCTGCCGGGAACCAAAAATGACTGTAGTTTATCAAGAGGATCTTTCTTTTTCTCCTGTTCAATCAGATCTTTCCCTTTATACAACTGGTTGTCCTGGTAGGAGTGTCCGTTCAGGCGTGGAACGGTTAACCGGATCAGGGCCGGGCCTTTTCTCTTTCTTACGTAGCTTACCGATTGATCAATCAGCTCTGCAGCCTCTCCCGGGAGTGTTCCGTCGCCATCAAAAATGCGCAGATTTTTAAATGACCGAAGATTATTCGCGATGTTACCACCAGGCGTTTGAAACTCGCTTCCCACTGATATTCCGTACCCGTTATCCTCAATAAAAAAGAGGATGGGCAAACTCAGCGTTGTAGCCATCGTTACTGCAGACCAAAATCCGTTGGTGGCTACCGATCCGTCACCGCCAAGAATCACCGCAATGGCTCCATCATATTCACTCTTTTCCAGTACGTTTCGATGGTATTCAATCGCCTGCGCCCACCCTGCGGCCGGCGTATATTGTGATCCCACATCTCCGGCCATCGGCAGAACCACGGGGCCTTTGTCGCCGGTAAGGTTGCAGACCACTCCAATATCGCGTCCGTCACTATATCCGCCCGACTTTCCCATCGGTGCGGCCAGGGCATCTTCAAGATCGAGCCCAAGCGTCAGCATCAGAGGCCTCGACCGGTAGTAAGCACTCGCTGAATCCCTCGGATGATCGAGCTGCATCCCCAGCAAAATCTGAGCCAGTTCATGACCCCGGGCGGAGAACTGATACAGAACTTTTTTATCGGGTACCAGTTCATTTTCCTCTTTGTCATCCAGGGACCGCGACGTCAGCATCAGCCGCGCAACTTCATTCCAGTCTACTTCTTCAATAGTCTTCTTACCTTTTTTTGATGCCATAAAAATTTTAAATCATAAATGGTTTAATTCACTGCCTCTTTGGTGCGGAGATACAGAAGAGGCGCCACGAGATCTTTTATTTCTTAAACTGATTCCTGTCTGATCAAAGAGAATGTATCTTTAAAGTGCTTCATCTCTTTCTCCGTACCGATGGTTACCCGCACGCAGCCGGGCAGACCAAACGCTTGCAGCCGACGCAAAATTACGCCATTTTCGAGCATTTTCCCTGTAAAATCTATCGCTTCCTGCTCGAAATCAAAAACCATCATTACGGAGTTAGATGCAGATTTAACGAAGGGTGCATTTTTCTCTTCTAAATAACGGTATAGTTTTTCCCGCTCACGCTCTACCAGCTGCACACTCTCCTGTAAAAACGTATCGTCTTGAATCGCTGCAAGTGCAGCAGCCTGGGCCGGAGCTGTCGGTTCAAACGTTAGTTTACATTTCATTAGCTGGCTAATCAACGTGCTGTCGGCAATCGCATACCCGATTCTGAATCCGGCGAGCCCATACCCTTTGGAAAATGTGCGTGATACAATCACGTTTTCCCTTCGGTAATCAAGTGCCGACGGGTAGTCGGGTATGTCCTTTGAGTATTCGTAATAGGCTTCATCGGCAATAATTAGCACATCTTCAGGTATTCGATCAATTAAAGAGGCGTACTCCTTTTCCCCGATGTAGGTACCCGTAGGGTTATTGGGATTTGCGATGTAAACCATTCGCGTATGATCGTCAATTGCTTCTAAAATGCCCTCGGTATCATAGCCATAGTTTGTGTTGTTGGGCACTTTTTTCACATCAATCCCCATCACACCGGCCTGCACAAAAATCCCCACAAACGTGGCTTCTGCAGTAACAAGGTTCGATCCGGCTTCACCGAATGTTCGGCAAAGAATCGACAAAATACTTTCAGAGCCCGCTGCTATGATAATCTCGTTTTCTTCTACTGAGTTACGCGACGATATTTCCGCTCTCAAATCCAGGGAAAGAGGATCGGGATAATCCTGAATTTGTTCCAATGCAGCTAATACTGCTGCATGAACATGCGGGCTGCACCCCAGTCTGTTTTCATTTGAAGCGAGTTTTGAGATCTGTGTTACCCCATACTCCTCTTTTACTTCAGCAATAGTTTTGCCGGCAACATAGGGTTTCAAATTCTGAATTCGTTCCGGTACTTTAATCACAACTCATCCACATTTATTTTAACTGTACTCCGAATGATCTGCTTTCTACATTTCATCCGTTCCAATTCAAAAATCTTTAAGTCAGTGGGAAGAAACAAAGAAAGCGCTTTCAAATGCAATTAAATATTTTTGAATGATCCTCTTCAGGTATTGTTCTTTAAGAAACATCAAATAAAAAATATAAAAATGGGAAATCACTATATAGTAACGGGTGCCAGCAGGGGTATCGGGTTTGAACTTGTTAAATGTTTAGCTGCTCAAAATCATAGGGTAACAGTTGCCGCAAGAACAGAATCGAAGCTTTCATCACTCCGGCAGCTTTACCCGGAGCAGATTCAGCCCGTGGCGGTAGACATCACAACCAAAGAGGGCCGCGGTGAAATCGTGAATCTTCTAAAGAGTAAAGATCTGAAACTTGATGGAGTGGTCCACAATGCCGGATTGCTGATCAATAAAACGTTCGAAGATCTCACGGAGGAAGACTGGCAGAATCAGCTGGATGTGAATTTGCTGGCTCCCGTATTTTTAACGAGGGATCTGCTCCCGTATTTGAAACCCGGAAGCCACATCTTGAATATTGGAAGCATGGGCGGTTTTCAGGGCAGCAGTAAATTTCCCGGCCTTACGGGGTATAGTGTCGCAAAAGGTGCCCTCTCAATTTTCACGGAGTGCCTGGCAGGTGAGTTAAATGAACATAAAATTGTAAGCAACTGCCTTTGCCTTGGTGCCGTGCAGACCGAAATGCTGGAAAATGCATTTCCCGGAATGCAGGCTCCTGTCCAGCCCGGCGAAATGGGAGAGTATATTGCAAACTTCCTTCTTAACGCTCATAAATTTTACAACGGCCGGGTTCTGCCTGTGTCACTTGCAGATCCCTCTTAAAGGATGCATTCCAATTCTAAATTGGGTAAATTGATGACTAAATTTTAAAAGATCTACAGATGAAAAAAACCACACTATTCGTATTTATTACAGCATTTATTTTCGCATCAATTCTAAGCCAGAAAAAGGCAGAGGCACAAACCGTTGACCTGCTTGGCGGAAATGTTCTGAACGGAGCTGTAACCGGTACCCTTTTGGGGGTTGGTGTGATGGGGCTTCAGAATAGTGATGATTTTGCACCGCTCAGAATTGGTCTCGGTGCTGGAATCCTTGGCGGAGCGGGCGTTGCGCTTTACGATATCGCCACCCTTCCGCAGGGGCAGCAGTTTTTTATATCCGGACTGTTTAATGACGGCAACAACTCATCCATCATAATTCTGCTCGATACCATGTATGGTGCCGGGACCGGGGCTGTGCTTGGTACGGCCGTCATGCTCATACAAAACAAACCCATCATTCAGGGATTGCAATATGGCGGAAGTGCCGGTGCATGGGCTGGCTTTGGTATCGGACTGGTTGATGCATTTCTGCTTGCGGAACGCAACCGGGATTTTGCGGCATCCCATATTTTAAACCGGTCGTCACTTATTGAGACTCAGGCGGGTGCTCTTGATATCGGGTTTATTGAACCTGCCCTCTATCAAACACTGGATTTTGGAGATCAGTCAATGGGAATCGATCTGAATCCCGGCGTTAAAATCTTCTCCGTCAGCAGCAGGTTCTGATTTTAATCAATCTCCATTCCGGGATCAATCTCTGCTCCCTCTTTCTCTTCGGTTGAAGTGGCAATGGTGTAGAGAATGGCTCTCACAGTGTTCACATGGCCTGAAAGAGACGGGTTTATACCGTCACTTAGGTAGTACCACGCCTCGGGCGGATTCCCCATCCGTTTCCCTTTGGGGTCTACTATATACCCGGTTTTACCCGTGATGATTTGCCTGATTTGATCGAGATCTTTCTCATCAATATCAAAATCAAACAGCTCCATCTTATCCAGTAAACCCGGAATAAGCGGCGGCGGGGTGATCCAGATGACCGGGTTGTTGGTCACTTCTTTAATAGCGTCTTCTATAGTGGATAGATTTTCCCACGTTTCAGACAGTGGCAAAAGAGTACGCTTTGGGGCGATTGAAAGACGTATTGCATCGAACATTCCCAGTGACACAAAGACCCAGTCAGGATCGTAGCTAAGCACGTCGCTGTGCAGTCTGCGCAGCGCCTGTGAGCTTGTATCGTTCGCCTGACCGGCGTTGATAAATCGAAACTCATATTCAGGCCTGGCAATACTCAACAGCTCAGCAATGATCTGGAACCAGCCCTGGAGATCATCCGTTGAAGAGTCGCCCACTGCAACAATGGTTTCTCCCGAAGAAAAAGGTAGCTCATCGATCCAATCCATTACCTCATCATCCTTCAGAAGTTCAAGTGCAGCCTCTTTAGCATTGGTATGAAACAGCTCCCGGAGTGTAACCAGCTCATTCTCTTCTAATCCCATTAAATTGGCCACTGCTTCGGTATTTGTAATTCCGGGAAGCAGCGGATATTTCTTCTCTATATTTAAAAATTGAAGCAGATATTTTTCCAGTGCTTCTTTCTCTTCTTTCGTTGCTTTCTTCATTCAGTATAGTGTTCAATTAGATAATGTTTCAATTCAGGCACACCTTCCGCCGCTGTTTTTGCGATGTGCTTCCAGCCCCCCATATGCATAAGATCGGGGCGGGTAGGATCAACAATAAATTTCGGAATATCGTCACCGGCAAAGTCGATCAGTCCGGCTGCGGGATAAACCACTAACGATGTACCCACCACTACCAGGATGTCGGCCCCGGACACGATAACAGAGGCTGGTTCGATATTTGGAACAGCCTCACCAAACCACACTACGTTAGGCCGGAGCTGACTGCCGTCTTCAGCTTTGTCACCGAGTTTTATTTTATCGGACCCGATGTTGACAACAGCTTCAGGATCTTTGCTGCTCCTTGCCTCGTTAAGCATACCGTGAAGATGGAGCACGTTTGATGATCCCGCTCTTTCATGCAGATCATCAACGTTTTGGGTGATTACGTGGACATCGAAGAAATTTTCCAGATCGGCAATTGCCCTGTGACCTTCGTTAGGCTCTGCAGTTGCGGACTGGGATCGTCTCTTGTTATAAAAATCGAGAACCTTCTCCGGATCTCTTCTCCAGCCATCTACTGTGGCTACTTCCTCAATATTGAACCCTTCCCACAAACCACCTGAATCTCTGAATGTGGACAGACCACTGTCTGCGCTCATTCCTGCACCCGTAAGTACAACCAGATTCTTCATAAAAGAGTATCAACCCTTACAGATTTACGCATGTATCAGGCGGGACCACGAGTTATCTGACTGGTAATCTTCGACGATATCAGCTTGATTTACCGTTCCAAACCGTGCGACAAGGGTGTTAATTTCAGATGTAAGGCTTTTGATGGTGTTCGATATCATATCACCATTAAAACCGGACTCGCCCATTTTAATAGTCATGTTCATCGATACCATTCTTCCGATTGCCCGGCCAAGCTGAACCAGTTTCCGCTGCGCCATTTTGAAATCTACCTCAAAGTTAAGTTCATCTTTGAAATACTCAGCTGAATGGCTTGTCAGGGAATAATCTTTCAAAAACTGGTACAAATTATTCACTTTTGATTTCTTCATTGATTTCAGGATCGATTCCGAAATCTGCTGATACAGGATATCATTTGAACCTTCAAATATCTGGAATGGACGGCTGTCTACAAGTGCTCGTCCTGCAAAATGGTCCATTCGGTACCCTTTGGCTCCTACGAGCTGCATCAGTGATTGAGATGCCTCGTGCATATAATCAGACACTACGCTTTTAATTGAATTGGCTGCAACGTCCATTTTTGATGTATCCTGATCGAGAGGTACATTTTTTGACGAAAAGTAACACATCGCTGAACTGACGGTAAAATAAGACTGCAGGTTGGCCAATCGTTCTTTAACCTGGTCGTAGTTGAAGAGGCTTTGTCCGCCAACCATTCGTTCTTTACAGTGGTCAACCGCTTCATCCAAAATTCTTCGGAGAAATCCGGTGCTCATACCGGCAAACTGAAGCCTGCTTCTGTGCAGAATATCGAGCATCATTTTTACACCGGTCGACTTGGGTTCAAGCCTATAATTCTGCGGTATCTCGATGTCCAGCTTATTACGGCCATAGGGAAGCATCAGCAGGCCAAGGTTTTTATAATACTCTTTTACTTCAATACCGCCTTTGGAACTGTCGTGAATAAAAAACCCGATATCTCTTCCAAGGTTTCCATCTTTATCCATACCCCTGGCTGTTATAAGCCAATAATCAGCCCATCCGGTAAGTCCTGCCCAGTGCTTCATACCCTTAATTTCGTATGTTCCGGTCTCTTCATTTTGGTAAAAGCCTGTTTGCATTTTTAATGCATCAGAACCAAATTCTGGCTCCGTTATCATCAGCCCGCCCATGTTGTTATCTTTAATAAACCTCTTAAATACTTCAGCCTGAGTTTCGTTGTGACCGTAATTGGCAAGCGGCTGTAAAAAGAGTGCACCGTTAATCCCCATCATTAACGAGAGCGGAAGAGATTGGTATGATGTGGTATCGAGCATTGCAAGAGCTTCAGACGTAATAGCCCCTCTGCCACCGTGCTCTGATGGTATGAATGTACTGAGGGGCTTACTATCAAGAACCCCGCGCAGCACGTAGGGAGGGATTCCTCTGTTATTGACAAGCTCATTCTCCTCATTTCGTTCAGTAAAAAGCTCAGATAGCTTCTCCTGATAATCATTTAAGAATTCGAGGATATTTTTTTTAACAATGGCGGGTTTCACGATATCTAATTCCAAAATATTTCTTTTTTATAAAACTATAGGGACATTTCACCAATTAAAACTGTATTAAGATAAAAAACGTGCCTTTTAAATGCATTATAAACCAACAAATAACAGCCGGGGCACATAAACGTATATTTAATTAAAACCCAACCGTTTACACAATCTCATCACAGTAAATTGCGATGATAAGTGTCGCAGTATTTAAATAATTATAAATATTGAATATCTATAAGGACACTGATCAGGTATAATATGAGAGGGAGAAGCTGTTTAATGCGGAATTGTGATGAAGAACGGTAGATAAAGGTTTCTTTTTTCTCTTTAAAATAAAAAAAGCCCCTGTCGCTGTGCGATCAGGGGCTTGTAAAGGAGATGAGGCGG
>CAZKIZ010000062.1:0-11717 GCA_964552935.1 uncultured Rhodohalobacter sp.
TACCGCAAAATAATCCCGGTCCAACCACTCATTTCCCTCAATTGTAGTGTGTTAGATTCTACCCGTTTTGACCAATTATGCTCGCAGATATCCGCTGAGTAGCACGCAGTGTTTCGCTGAGTTGTAATAATTGGACTGGAGCTCATCAGCGCAACTCAGCGAATTAATCAGCGAACCTCTGCGAGTGTACAGCTATCAATACAACCCTCAAATCCCAACTCTTTCAAAAATCTCATCAACCCTACGCGTGTGGTGAGCGAGGTCGAACGCGCTTTCAATCTCATCAGGGGTCAGGTTTTTCTTGATGGTTTCATCCGATTCCACCAGCGGGCGAAACGGCATGTGGTTCTCCCACGCCTCCATCGCCAGGGGCTGTACGGTATCGTACGCCACTTCTCTTGATACCCCTTTATCAATCAGCATCAGCAATAATCGCTGTGAAAACACAAGGCCGTGTGTCTTGTCCATATTTAATTTCATATTGTCAGGATAAACCATCAGCTTCTCGATGACGCCTGCGAAGCGGTTCAGCATATAGTCCAGTAAAATGGTAGCGTCAGGCAGAATAATACGCTCTACTGAGGAGTGAGAGATATCTCGCTCGTGCCAAAGCGGAATATTTTCGTAGGCTGACATCATATAACCTCTCAGCACGCGTGAACATCCCGTAATGTTTTCTGAACTGATTGGATTTCGCTTATGCGGCATCGCCGAGGAGCCCTTTTGGCCTTTACGGAAAAACTCTTCTGCCTCACGAAGTTCTGTCCTCTGCAGATGGCGAATCTCCACGGCGATCTTCTCCAGTGTACTGCCAATGACAGCCAGTGCAGCCATATAATAGGCGTGGCGATCGCGCTGTAGCGTTTGTGTTGAGATCGGCGCCGGGTGAATCCCAAGCTTTTCACAGGTGTATTTCTCAACTTCCGTAGGGATGTTGGCAAAAGTGCCCACAGCGCCGGAGAGTTTCCCGAACTCTACATCTCTTGCGGCGGCCTCAAATCGTTCTACATTCCTCTTCATCTCTGCGTACCAAAGTGCGCATTTCAGCCCGAACGTGGTTGGTTCGGCGTGCACCCCGTGCGTACGGCCCATCATAACTGTAAACTTGTGCTCGCGAGCTTTTTCTGCGAGAGCTTCAACCATTCTATCTAGTCCGGATCTGAGGATTTCATTCGCCTGCTTCAGCCGGACGCCGTTGGCGGTATCCACAACATCTGTGGACGTAAGGCCATAGTGAACCCACTTTTTTTCATCTCCCAGGCTTTCCGATACCGACCGGGTAAATGCAACCACATCATGGCGGGTTTGCTGTTCGATTTCGTGAATTCTTTCCACATCAAAGGTGGCATTTTTGTAGAGTTTTTCTACATCTCCGGCAGGAATTTTACCCAGTTTGCTCCAGGCCCAGCAGGCGGCAAGTTCAACATCAAGCCAAGCCTGAAATTGATTCTGTTCAGACCATATTTCGGACATTTCAGGTCGCGCATATCTTTCAATCATAAATATTTAAAAAAGTTATTGAACTGGAATTTTTAGTACTGTTCCTGGCTGAATCGTTTCATTGAGCTGCACCTGGTTTAAAATTGCCAGGTCCTCTTCAGTAGTGTTCGGCGGAAGCTGATCGGGCAGAAATTGCCGAAAAGGCCTTGCCTCTTCCACGGTTACAAGCTGAATTTTTGCAGGCTGTATATTCAGGATAGTTTCGTCAGTGAGCCTGTCAAAATTAGCCGGAACGGTTGTGAATACACTTTGATAGTCAGAAAATTTACCTACAGTTGTATAGTTTACAAACCTGTAGACCCTTCCATCAAACTCTAGCGCATAGATAATTGCCCGAAGATCACCCTCTTGCTGAGATACGGTAATATCCGCAGTGTAGGCCGTAAATTCATCGCTGCTTACGGCTTCCGATTGGCTGTTCACAGTTATCCCGTCCTGTTCGATGAAAGACTGGATCGAACTCCTTGCTGATTCAGATTCGCCATCTATTCTGAAAATCATAACTCCGTCACTTGCCCGATTCACCAGAACAACCTGCTCGGGTTGGTTAATAAGATTCCAGTTTTCAGGCACTGGAAATTGGAATTCAAGTTCTGGATGTACAAAACGGTCACCTTCCCTGAAACCCTGGCGGGGATCTTCTCCATAAATCATCCCTTGCAGAATATTCAGATACTCTTCCTGGTTCAATATTGTCTGTTCGTAGCCTCTTTCGGCCCACCTCTGGGCTTCACGGGGAATATTTCGTTCCCGCTCGCCCGGATCGGGGTGTGAAGAGAGCATAGTGGGAATTCTCTGCCCGGCTTGTTCCGAAATTCTTTTTAAGCTTGTGAAAAATGCTGCGCCCTCAGCTGCCTGATATCCCATCATTGCGGAATACTCAACTCCCAGGCGGTCCGATTCCCGCTCAGCATCACGTCCATAACTAAGAAATATTAGCTGTGCTGCCTGGCTGCTCAAATTCAGAATGCTTTCGCCGGGCAGACCCAAAAATTCCTGTCCCAGCACTGCGCCGCCTATAACCGCAATCTGCCCAAGCTGTTGACGGAGTGCCCGCTGGGAGGCGTGCCTTGCCGCAACGTGACCTATTTCGTGGCCAATTACTACGGCAAGCTGTGCTTCGTTATTCATATGCGCCATGAGTCCGCGGGTCACGTAAACATATCCCCCGGGCAGTGCAAATGCATTAATTACAGAACTATCCAGTACACGAAAGAAAAATTCAGTCTCTCTAAACTGCCGGTCAGTACCCTCCCGGCGCATGTGGCTTACTTCGAGCATCTCTTGTCCGAGCCTGTCTACGTAGGCGGCTACTTGTTCATCATCGTAAAGGCCAAATTCTCTTACAAGCTCCCGATCTACTTCCTGACCTATCTGAACTTCCTGACTCCAGGAGTAGGCCATCAGGCGCTGATTTCCTGATACCGGGTTTTTCTGAATAGCACATCCACTGGCAAACAGAATTACTGTTAAGAATAGAATAGAATGTTTTACTACTTGTCTCATAGTTCAAAATATCGTTGGTATTTAATCTAAGTTACAACATAGATCCGTTTTTAACATCTGTAATTAGAGGTCAATTACAATGTCCCCGCCGGGTTTGGCGGATTTCAACAGGTTTTTTAGATGCGAAAATACAACATACAGGCTCAGAGTATCCATGGTGCAATAGCGTTTCAGCAACACCGGCACCAGGGCCGATTGTTCTTTGCTTAGATCTCCGGCTTTCAAGGACAAATAAGCGTGCATCGCAGTTATTCCGTCCCGAATTCTTGAGCGTTCATCAGCTATCTGTGAATACGGATCAATAACAGATCCCTGATCATCCGTGAGAAACAGGTCAACGGTTTTACCTTCAAGATTAAATTGCCTCACTTCAAAAGTCTGAAGCTTCATTTCTGTTTTTAAAACGGAGAGAAGTATCTGTTTCAGGCTAAGTCCGCTGTTCATATACCGGTTGTAATAGCTATCCTTTAAAAGCACACTCAGGTCCAAAAACCGGCGGCCTGTATTTCTTGTTCGCACCTGTAGCATCTGTTCAAGAATTTGTACTTCTCTGCTATTGGAACGGCGGTCTTCTCTCATTTCACGGTAGAGCTTGTTCAGCGCCTGCTTTTCGAATGGTGAAAATTGCAGAATGGTACCTTTTTCAAAATCCGGAATTTCGGAGAGGGCAGCCGTCAACTCGTGATGTACTCTGCAGCTCGACGTTTCATCCAGCCACTGAGTGTGTTTT
Source organism: uncultured Rhodohalobacter sp. (assembly GCA_964552935.1). Lineage (GTDB taxonomy): Bacteria > Bacteroidota > Rhodothermia > Balneolales > Balneolaceae > SW132. The sequence continues at coordinate 3,737 of CAZKIZ010000062.1, forward strand.
AAATCACCATTTTGATACAGCGTGTGGCAAGAAAATTGAAACAAGACCGGATCGTACGCTCTTTTACCAGACTGGAACGGAACGGAATGTGATGCCGCCTCAAAATCCAAAAAATGGATGGGGTAACTCAGCTCATTAAGCGCATGCAGCATCTCTTTAGCAAAAACCAATGGAATTGGCTTATCCTTCGACTCCAGCAGCTGCATTGCTTTTCGATGATAGATTGCAATTTTTTGATCCGTGTGCTGAATCACTTTCTTTGAGCTATTCAGTCCCGCGGGCTCTTCGAGCTGCTCCTGATACATTTGATGCTGCAACGCCTCGTTGGTTACATGGTGACCAATGAGTTCATACTGATGCCGGCCGCTGTTTTTGATAGCTTCATCTGAAAAATGGGTATCCCAACAGCCTGTTTCAACTCTCTCACCCGACATACGATATGAGCAATACTTGCACGATGAATGAACCGCTTGAACACGTCTTTTTGCTTCACCACTGTCCAATTCGGATATTTTGCTGATAGCATCAGAAATACCCATTCCGCCAAATGATTGGTGCGATACATCAGCCGGGATATTTTCCATCATCCGCTTAACAGCTGTTGTACCGTCAACGGATATCAACAATTTTGAGAGCTCGCTGAGAGCCCCCTGGCTGATATTCTTAACGCCCATCACTTTCTGATAGAGGCCGTCAGCCTCTGCCCTGAACTGTTTCTGGGGGAACATAAACTTGCAGTTCACCTGCAGTTTCGGGTAAATCGTTTCTGTCAGATATGCCCTGTAAGCGGCCATCAGCAGATATCTGTTCAGGGATTTGCTAAGGGGAAATCCTTCAAAAACAGACCGGCCGGCTCCCTTCATCAACTTCCCGTGCACCTGTACAATCGTCAGCTGGTCACTTTCTTTTACGAGAATCGGAATGCGGGTGCGCACATTCTGCGTCTCCAGTACCGCACCGCAAATTACGTTGTTATCTTTTTTCAGCCATTCCCGGGTCTCCCCTGCGGCTGTTAGGGTTCTGTCTGACGCATACTGAACCTCTCCAAATAGCTGGGCCGCAGCTTCACGGAGCATCCGCTTTGTTCTTCGTCTGAAGTGATCTTCACGCTGTTCGTTAAAATCTTCCTCTAAAATGAACTTTAGCTTTAACGGGCAGGATACTGTTTCCCTGAAGATATAATCTCTGATATGCAGGTCTTCAGGTTTGTTCAATGTAAACGGCCTACAATATTGACCTCAGGATTCAGGTCTACCCCAAACTTTTCTTTTACTGAGTCTCTGATCTTGAGAGCGTGCCGATAAATTTCCGCCCCTGTTGCCCCACCGAGGTTTACTAAAACCAGCGCCTGGTTTTTATAGGTTCCTACATTCCCAAACTGTTTCCCTTTCCACCCCGCCTGGTCGATAAACCACGCGGCCGGGATTTTATACTCATCGTCTCCTATAGGGTAAGATGGCATGCCGGGAAAGGATTTTATTAGCTGACTGTATTTGTTTTGAGAAACTACAGGATTTTTGAAAAAACTACCTGCATTGCCTATTTCTGCTGGATCGGGCAGCTTTGATCTTCGAATTTCAACAACAGAATCAAATATGTCGCGGAGCCCTGGCTTTTCGACACCTTTTTCCTTTAGATGATCCGCCAACGCCCTGTATCCTGTTTCCAGTTTGTGGCCGGCCTCTGAAAGTTTCAGAGATATATCACAGATAATGCGCGCACCTTTCAGCTCATTCTTAAAAATACTGTCGCGATAGCCGAATCTGCACTCATCCTGATCAAAAATTTCAATCTCTCCTGTTTCTGTATTGAATGCGGTCAGCCTCACAAAACAATCTTTCAGTTCAACTCCGTAGGCCCCGATATTTTGTATTGGTGCAGCTCCTGCGGTGCCCGGTATCAGCGCAAGATTTTCTATTCCGCCAAGGCCTTTCTCAACAGCCAGCTCCACAAGTTTATGCCAGTTTTCGCCGGCTCCGGCAGTAAGCAAAACATTGCCGTTACCAGCGGTTTCAATCTGAACTCCGGTAATCGACATTTTCAGAACAGGTTCGCCGGGATCATCTATCATCAGCATATTGCTGCCACCGCCCAGTACGATTGGGTCGTGTTCGTCAAAAAGTCCGTGATCATACAGTGCCTTTAGCTCTTCTAGACTCTGAATATTCACAAAAGTACCTGCAATTGCACGAACTCCCATCGTATTCATGGAAGTCAGGTCAACATCCGACTCTATTTTGGGCAGTGAATTACTCATTATCGGCGAATGGCTCATTCTTTAACGGAATCTTTTTCAATCTCTGAACGACTTCTTATTTTTACCCGAACCTTTTTCACCCGGTTGTTTTGAAGTGAATGGACCGTAAGTTCCAGGTTTTTATAAATCATTCTTTCACCAACATTCGGAATCCGTTCCGTGAGGTGGTAGACCAGTCCTCCCAGCGTTTCAAATTCATCTTCAGACGATGATATATTCACATCAAGGATATCATCCAGATCGTCAAGGTCTACCTTTGCATCAAAAACATATACGCCGCTTTTGAATTTGGTAAACAGTTTCTCCTCTGTGTCTCCATACTCATCGACAATATCGCCTACAATCTCTTCCAATATATCGTCAAGAGTCACAATCCCCTCCGTTCCCCCATACTCGTCCACAACAATAGCAATGTGTGTTTTTTCGTGCTGAAAGTCTCTCAGCAGGTCGTCCAGTTTTTTAGTGGCGGGAATAAACAGGGCTTTACGCGCAATTGTATTCCAATTTATAATCGTGTCCTTCATATCTGTGTTGATATATGGAAGAACGTCTTTCGCATAAATAACCCCTGTAATTGTATCCAGATCATTTTCAAAGAGAGGCATACGAGACAGGCCTTTATCTTTAATAATTTCAATTACTTCAGGAAGTGTAAAGTCAACAGAAACAGCAACAATATTCACCCTTGATGTCATGATTTCGCGAACGGCGATGTTCCCAAACTCAATTACGTTTTCAATAATTTCTCTCTCATCACCGTGGATTGATCCCTCCTGCTCACTCACCTCCGCCATCGTTTTGATATCTTCAGTAGTCATTTTATTTGACGGTTTTGGCAGTGAATTCTCCAGTTTCATCGTACTCTCAGCAATCATCTTTGAAACGGGGGTCAGCAGAAGGAAATTGGCGTAAATAAACGTATTCATTCTCCGGGCCACCTTCAGCGGATTGTTTATTGCGATCACTTTTGGTGTGATTTCACTCAAAATTAAGATCATGAACGTCAGAACGATAATCTCGACTGTATATACAATAGTTGTGGGAAGGCCGTAGAACGCTGCAATTTTACCGGTAATGACGGCTGCAAGCACGGAGCTCACGATATTTGCGAAGGTGTTCCCGATAAGAATCGTAGCAAGAAGGCGCCTCGGCTTTTCCAGCATTTGTAGTATTCGCGTATCCGCCCCGGAGTGTTCAGGATCGCGATTCAGCTGATCGAGCTGGTTCACCAGGGAAAAGAAGGCAACCTCAGATCCGGAGTAAAGCGCGCTCACCAGCAGGCCAAGAATCATTATTGTAGCCTCTACAGATATCGTAACCATATTTAATGCTTCGCCATATTCGGCCGATGCGAGCATCACATGCTGAATAAAAAATTCAATAGGTTCGGCAGGAGGTTCGTCCAATGTTTCCAATAAACTTAATTGTGTAGTTAATTTTAGGTAAAGTTTAATAAAAAAAGGTGACAGTCAAATAATAACTGCCACCTAATGTATCGATTTTCAAGCATTCATATGGGGAGGATGACCTTAAAACGGCAGATCATCATCCATATCGTCAAAATTATTATCTATACTGTCTTTGCTGCCTATCGGCTGCTGTTTCCCGCCGTTCGACTGAGACATCTTAGAAGAAGATCCGCCGCCATCGCCCCGGCTGTCGAGCATCTGCATATTCAGTGCTTTAATTTCCGTGGTGTACTTTTTCTGGCCGTCCTTATCTTCCCACTGCCTTGTTTGGATAGGTCCTTCAAAATAAGCCAAAGACCCCTTTTTGAGGTACTCCTGGCAAATTTCTGCAAGCCGGCCCCACGCCACAACCCGATGCCATTCGGTGCTTTCCTGCTGCTCTCCGTTTCGGTCTTTATATCTCTCGGTGGTTGCAACACTTAACGTTGCAACGGCTGTGTTTGACTGTGTGTATCGTACTTCAGGATCGGCTCCAAGCCTTCCAATAATCATTGCTTTGTTTAGTGAACTCATAACTGACTCCTCGTTTTGATTTATAATTAATTTCTATAAGTATGAGCAAAATTTCGCACATCCCTTACACTTTTTTTTTATCGGAGTGCATCTTCAAGTTCGAGCGAGGCATCACTTCCCTCGTCTCTGTACTTAATGATAATCGGACAGGATATGTTCAATCCCTGTGATTTCCCCCATTCATTGGATATGGGCCTCGTGCCGGGAACCACAACAGCGCGCTCTGGAATCGGGGCTCCTTTTCCAAGAAGTTTTTCATTGACACAGTCGTACACCGGAACCGATTTTGAGAGCGTCACGCCGGGAGCAATCACGGCTCCCCGCTTCACTAAAATTCCTTCTACAATTACTGAACCCGCCCCTATAAAACAGTCATCCTCAATAACGACCGGGCTGAGGCCAACAGGTTCGAGCACTCCGCCAAGCTGCACGGCTGCAGAGAGGTGCACATTTTTCCCGACCTGGGCACATGAACCTACCAGTGCGTGGCTGTCAACCATTGATCCTTCATCTACATAAGCACCAATATTTACGTAGGCAGGTGGCATCAGAATTACACTTTTTGCAACAAACGCCCCGCGCCGTACTGAAGATCCACCGGGAACAAGCCGCACTCCGTCTTCAGGATGGAATATTCGCGGAGGGAGATTGTCTTTATCTACAAAGCCCTCATATATCCCGCCGTACCCTACATTTTTACCCGCTTTAAAAGCTGCGAGTATCGCTTCTTTAACCTTTACATTTGCAACCCATGTTTCGCCTTCGGGGTTTGCTGCTCGTACAGTTCCTTCTTCGAGTTGATCTAAAATTTTGTTCCAGCTCATAATTTACCTGTTTTCTTTAAACCATTGTTTGATTTCTTTGTCAATCTGCAGCAGTTCTGCAGAATCGTCAAGTTCTGTTTCAATTAGCGGCAGCCGCAATGTTGCCGTGGAAATATCGCCCCTGCTGTTCATAAGTATCTTTGCCGGGATCGGGTTAGATGCCGAAAAGAGTGCTTTCACGGCTCTTTTCCAAAGTGGAAAAAGAGAATCGGTATTCTCACTCAAACAGAGTTTTGTGTAGAGGTTGGTCTCTTCCGGCCACACATTTGCCGCAACCGAAACGGACCCGCTGCATCCAAAATCTGCAAACGTCGATACGAGCGCATCATCTCCGCTGTAGAGAAACACTGATGGAACGCGCTCGCGGAATTGGCGATATATTTCTGTGCTGCCGCTTGCCTCTTTAATCGCCCACATATTTGGATGATCTGCAAGTTTTTCAGCGACCTCAAACGGTAAATCAATACCGGTACGCGATGGAATATTATAAAGCATGCACGGCTTTTCGGATGCGTCCAGTAGTGATTTAAACCACTCGAACTGACCTTTAGGGCCGGGTTTTGCGTAGAGAGGAGTCACCATCAAAAAGGCATCAATATTCAGTCTGTTGCACTGCTCAACCCAGCTAACCTGCTTCTGAATATTCATCCCGCCTACTCCAACCATTACAGGAGTATTTAGCTCCAGGCCGGCAACAAACTCTACAACCAGTTGTTTTTCTCCATCATCCAGAGCAAGGCCTTCACCTGTACTGCCAATTAATAAAATCCCGTTTTTAGCCGCTTCCTGCTGTTTGGCAAGTTTTTCAAGACTTTTAAAATCAACAGAGCCGTCCCGGTTCATCGGTGTAATAAGCGCTGTCCACAACTGTTGGTTTTGAATCATTGTAGAGAAAATTCTTTGTCAAAGAGTTCTGAAAAAGGATAAAGACCCGGCATTATTGAGGAATCTTCCACGAGTCGTTTAGCGGCCCATATGGCGCCTTCAGCAAATAATTTACGGTCGTGCGCCTCATGTTTCAGATAGATCGATTCATTTCGGGTTTTGATATGAAGTTCGTGTATCCCTTTCACATCACCCATACGGCTTGATGAGACATTTGCATCTCTGTTAAGCCACTCGCGCCAGGAAAGAGCCGTTCCGCTGGGCGCGTCTTTCTTTTCTGTATGGTGCGTCTCATGAATATGAAACTCAGGGTTCTCAAGCATCTTGCTACCGTTTCCAAACAGTTCAAGTGATTTGCGAACAAGATTCATTCCCATGCTGAAATTTGAACCTATAACCCACTTTGCGCCATTTAGTTTCACCTTGTCTGGCAAATCATCCGGCCATTGATACCCGGTAGTACCCCAGACAGCAGGGACTTTTGCCTGAAGCATCACCTCAACAATTTCTTCTGCAGCACTGCCCGGCACAAAAATAATGGCAGCATCTGTCTGTGCTACATCATGCGCAGTTGGTTTATTTGAACTATCAAAGGTTACAGCCGATTCACCGAGCATAGCGGCGATGGCCCCTCCTGTTTTACCTGTACCAATAACAGATATTTTCATGTCCTTGTATATAATTAGTTACGAGTTTATAAATTTGTTGTGCAGCGTCCGAACCACGCCCTCCGCCTGACTTTCATTCACAAGAAAACAGAGATTATGTGAACTGGCACCATGGCAGATTAACCGAATATTTACATCTTCCAGCGCCCCAAACACCGGACCGCTCAAACCTGCTGTTGCGTGCAGGTTATTTCCAACCAGCGCAACGAGAGATAAATTTTTCTCAATATTGACATCGCAAAAAGAACGAAGCTCGTCGAGTACTTCACCTGATAGGTTATTCTGCTCAGCTGACTGTATATCGGTATCGAGCGTCATGGAAACGCTCACTTCACTGGTCGTTACCAAATCAACACTGATTTTATATTTCGAAAGAACTTCGAAAAGTCGTGCAAGGTATCCGTACCGATGGAGCATGTCAAGACTGTGAACCGTTAACAGGGTTTGATTCCTCCGAAGGCTAATGGCACGAATAACCGGCTTTTCTGATGCTTCCTTTACAATCCAGGTGCCCGGCTGTTCCGGATGAAAACTCGAGCCCACATATACTTTAACTGATTTTCGCATTGCGGGCTTTAAAGTAGCAGGGTGAAGCACTTTTGCTCCAAAAACCGAAAGTTCGGCCGCTTCATCAAAACTGATTTCTGTGATGGGCTTCGCTTTTGGCTCAATACGCGGATCTGTGGTATAAATTGCAGTTACATCCGTCCAGATTTCCAGAACATCTGCATTGAGAGCTTCGGCAAAAAGTGCAGCTGAATAGTCACTTCCTCCCCGGCCCAGTGTAGTTGTTATTCCATCCGGGGTTGCACCTACAAACCCTTGTGTAATTACTCTTTTACCCTGAATCATAGGGGCCAGGTGTTCTGACACTTCCTTTTCTATTGCCGCGACATCCGGTTCAGCATTACCGTGCAGATTATCGGTGATCATTGCCTGCCGCGAATCGAACCACTTCGCCCCGGGTTCAATTTCATTTACAATCCCGGTAAAAATAACGGAGGATATACGTTCGCCGAACGATAGAATTTCATCTTTCTCACGCCCTCCAATGACCTGCATCCGCGTGAATTTTTCAAGTTCGCCGAGCAAATCATTAACCTGACCAACAACCTTTTCAGGATTTTTCAGCTCGTTGCAAATCAACATGTGCTTCTCTTTAATTTGTTTAAACAGCTCTCTCTTTTCATCTGTTAAAACTGATTTACAGAGCGATGTCAATAGATTGGTTGTCCCGGAAGTTGCGCTGACAACAATTAATCGTTTGTCCGGGTCCTTCGTTATAATTTCGGCACTCCTTCTCATGGCTACTGCATCTGCCATGCTGGTGCCCCCAAATTTTGCTACTTTTATCAGATCGGGCAT
>CAZKIZ010000063.1:0-11717 GCA_964552935.1 uncultured Rhodohalobacter sp.
CCGGTAGCGCCACTCCTTCAGCCATTCATCATAATACACAAAAAGTTCGCATAGCAGGGCCGCTTCGGGATCATTGTTCATAATCTCCACCAGTGTTTTCTGGTTCTCCTCAGACGGATTGTGCAAAAGCCCCTTATCATTAACACGCTTGGGATCCTGAATAGGATGCCCCATTTTTTGCAGATACTTGCAGAAACTCTCCCACAGGGTAGACTCTTTTTCCCTGTCGATGAGCTGCTTCTGAAGCTCCGGCTGATCGGCGTGAACTTTAATGATATGCTCCGAACGCATGCCGCAGATGATCTCCATCTCACGAAACTGAACCGACTGAAACCCGCTCGCCTGCTGCAAAAATCCGCGAAAGCTGTTGAACTCCAGCGGCGTCATGGTTTCCAGGATATCGATCTGGGATACCATGGTCTTGAGAATCGTAAGGATGCGCCGCAGGGTTTTGGCTGATGCCCAGGTGTTTCCTTTCTCAAGGTCGGCTCTGAGCTTATCAAACTCGTGCAGAATCTGCTTAAACCAAAGTTCGTAGCTTTGATGAATGATGATAAACAGCATCTCATCGTGCTCTTCAGGATCTGATTTTGGCTCCTGTAGCTTCAACAGCTTATCAACATTCAGGTAGTTGGTGTAGGTTAAACTCATAGCCGGCTTGTTTTTATGATTTTGAACCGTAAATTACAAAAGCATCGTGCCAATCATCAAATATAAACTACACAGAGGTTAATGGGGTAATGAACGTTTTAATTGCTGACAGCGGCGGCACAAAAACAGATTGGGTTTTTATAAACAGTGAGAATACAGAATTCTTTTCCGGAAGCGGCCTTCACCCGGGATATAACTCTGCAGAGAAGATCCTGGCCGAACTGAAAATTGTTGTAAAGAAGCTTCCCGCTATGCCGGAAAAGGTATTTTTTTACGGTGCAGGCTGCCACGGCCGGGAGCCAGTCGAGAAAATAAGAAACTCATTTTCGCAAGTGCTTCCCCGGTGTGAGGCTGAGATTTTCGATGACCTGACCGGCGCCGCCCGTGCCCATCTCGGGCAAACCTCCGGTGTGATTGCCATTCTTGGAACGGGATCGGTATGCGGGAGATATTCAAACGGAGAGATCACCCGGCGAACAGCATCTCTGGGCTACGCAATCGGTGATGAGGGCAGCGCTGCTGACCTGGGGAGACTCATCCTGAAGGCCTTTTTTCGAAAGAAAATGAACCGGGAGACACACGATATAGTGAAAAAGAGGCTTGAGAACGGTGATTATTCTCACTGGATGACCAGGATCTACGGAAGCGATTACCCCAACAGGCAGCTGGCCGCCGTAGCCGGTATGATCTACAACGGGGAAGGAACAGAACAGCTCCACTCAATTTTGGAAGGGTGTGTTGAAGGGTTCCTGGATTCGCAATTTACGCTGTTGTCACCTGAACCTGATGAACGCATTGTGTTTACCGGCGGTCTCTCCGTTGCCCAAAAAGATCTTTTGCTTACGCTGTTAAAGAGACGAAGCTTCAGCAACTGCGCTGTAAAATCGAAGCTCATTGATGGATTGGCCGGATATCATCAGCTTTGAAATAGCTGTTCTTCATTTGAAAAGATTCTTCGTAGTTTTGAGGTGTAAAAAAATTAACTCAGACCTATTTACTTCGTGAATCTTTCCGATACCCATTCCCATCTCTACCTCGATTCGTTTGATGAAGACCTTAACGATGTGCTAAAACGAGCCGTAGATGCCGGAATCCGGCACATTTATCTCCCTGCCATTGACTGGGTATCTCTTGAACAGATGAAAAAACTTGTTCACCCTGATATCACATTCTATAAAATGATGGGTATCCATCCCTGTGAAGTCAGCTCATCACGCCTTGGTGAAGAGGAGAAACTGGCTGATACGTGTGCGTCCGACGATTTTGTGGCGGTAGGCGAAACCGGACTGGATTACTACTGGAGCACAGAACATCTTGATCATCAGAAAGAGAGCCTGAAGATGCACTGCAGGGTTGCCAAGGCTTTGAAAAAGCCGGTAGTACTCCACAACAGGGAGAGCACAACGGACCTGCTGGATATTATAGAGGAGGAGCAGGACGGAACTCTGACCGGAGTTTGGCACTGTTTCAACGGCTCGGAAGATGAGGGGAAGAGAGCGCTCGATTTGGGCCTCTACCTGGGAGTCGGTGGTGTATCAACCTTTAAAAATGCGGGTGTGGATGCCACGGTTAAAATGATGCCCATGAGCAGGCTTATCCTGGAGACAGATGCACCCTACCTTTCCCCTGAACCGAAGCGGGGAAAACGCAATGAACCGGCTTATATGAAATACACTGCAGAAAATTTAGCAGGACTGAAGGAGATGAGTTTGGAAGAAGTTGCAAAAACCACCACGCAAAACGCGTTCGAGCTATTTCGGATCAACACGAAGAAGGGTTAATTCCGGAAAGCGGTCAAAATAGTGCTCACTGATCTGAAGCTGTGAGAATTCGTGACGCAACGGGGTTTCTGATCTCAGCGAAGTGAATGTTTCAGCGCGCTCCTCACCGGGTAGATTCAACGTCTTTTTCAGCTCACGGCTGTAGCGGTTGATCGGGTGAAGATCCAGCAAAATTTGGTCAAGTGAATCGTAGTCTCCCTTCAGATCGATAAACTGCTTTTGCTGCTCAAAAGGTTCAGGCCTGTCGATTCCCATAAAATCGCAGAATTGTTTTATGATCATTTCAGACGCGCGAATTTTTGACTGAACCGAATAGCCGGCAATGTGAGGTGTTGCGAACAGGGAGCGCGAGGCTAAATCGGTATTAAACCGGGGCTCATTTTGCCAGACATCTATGACTGCATTTGACAGCCGCCCGATTTCCAGCTCCTGCAGAATGAGTTCTTCGTCAATTACATCACCGCGCGAGGTGTTGATCAGAAGCTGGTAGTTAGTCCCCCGGAACCACGATCTGTTTAGCAGATGGTGTGTTGGATAGCTGCCGCTGAAGGTTAATGGCGTGTGAAACGTCAGGATATTGCACGTTTTCAGCTCGTCAAAATGTGCAGAATGATAATCTCTGTCGCGATCAGCCCTTGGCGGGTCGTAAGAAATATGAGGGATGGAAAAACGGGTCAGCATCCGCGAAACTTCGGTGCCGACATGCCCCTTCCCAATGATCCCGACGGTAAAGTCGGTCAGCGGAATCTCTGTTTTCTGCTGGAAACAGAGAATGGATGTGATCACATACTCGGCTACAGTTACGGCGTTGCAGCCGGCGGCATCAGCTGTTTTAACTTTTTTTGATGTCAGGTAATCAAGATCCAGGTGATCGGTACCGGATGACCCTGTGGCAATAAATTTGAGATTACCGGATTCCGGAAGTGTTTCAGTATTAATGGGAGTTGTGGTATTAACGAAAAGAGCATCGTATTCCGGGGTGTCATCGGGAAGGTGTGCCGGATCAAACAGGTCCAGATCTACTTCATCCGGCAGAAGTTCACGAAATTTGTAGAGATGTTGATTTGCTAAAACCTTCATAAATCAAACGGCTGATATTTTTGATGGCAGTCTTTAGGTATTAATCTACCTGCGCCCTTTAGTTTGTGAATTGGTCTTTCATGCGGCGCTTAGAGTTGTTCCCATAAAATAGGGATTTTTTTATGAACGGATCAATTTGTGAAGATGCAGAAGAGAACAGGCAGGATGGATCTTTATAAGGGTCAATGGTATATCAGTAATTTTTCAAATGATGCGCTGATCTTTTTTTAATCCATAGAAATACTACCTTTCGGTAAATAAATCTTTAATTGTGAGCTGTTTACTTATGTCAAAACGAAGTTTTAATCCCGTTTCCCTGATCCGAAAAAAACGCGATGGTTTTGCACTTAATGAGAATGAGATCGGAGATCTGATTGACGCATATACAGCAGATAAGGTGCCGGATTACCAAATGAGTGCGTTTCTGATGGCCTCTTTTATAAATGGCCTGAATGAGGATGAGGCAGCTGCACTTACTAAATCGATGCTTCACAGCGGAATTGTGCTGGATCTTAGCGACATACCGGGCGTAAAGGTTGATAAACACTCAACCGGCGGGGTGGGTGATAAACTGTCCCTGATTCTTGCCCCGATCGTCGCTTCATGCGGCGTGCCCGTGCCGATGATTTCAGGACGCGGTCTCGGCCATACCGGCGGCACACTCGACAAGCTCGAATCGATACCCGGTTTTAAAGTTGATATTACGCTCGATCGCTATCGGGAAATTTTAAAGAGTGAGAATATGGTACTTGCCGGGCAGACCGAGGAGATTGCTCCTGCAGATAAACGGCTCTATGCGCTTCGCGACGTTACAGCCACCGTAGAATCGATTCCGCTTATAGCCGGAAGCATTATGAGCAAAAAACTGGCTGAAGGGATTGATGCACTTGTTCTTGACGTGAAGTACGGTTCGGGTGCATTTATGAAAAAGAAAGAAGATGCAATACAGCTGGCTCAGACGCTTGTGGGAATCGGGGAGCAGTTCGGCAAAGAGACGATCGCCTACCTGACCAACATGGAGCAGCCGCTGGGATTTGCGGTTGGGAACTGGCTTGAGGTGAAGGAGAGTATTGACGGCCTCAGGGGTGAGGGGCCGGATGATGTAATGGAAATCACCCATCTCCTGGCCGGAACCATGATCTATCTCGGAAAAAAAGCCACAACGGTGGAAGAGGGCGTGGAAAAAAGTAAGAAGTCTGTTCAGGACGGTTCTGCATTTCAAAAGTGGGTAGATATTGTTGCGGCTCACGGCGGAGACACCGGCGTGATTAAAAACCCGGAAACGTACACGCCTGCGGATTACACCGAGGCTGTAAAATCACCCAAAGAAGGATACATCACAGAGATGGATGCCTTTGCAATGGGGATGGTGTCGCTCGAGCTGGGGGCAGGAAGACGCGCTAAAGAGGATGATGTAGATCCGGCAGCCGGATTTGTGCTGCATAAAAAGGTGGGAGATTATATTGAAGAAAATGAAACTTTAGCCACCCTTCATACGAACAATGAGGCGATGGTATCAGAAAGCAAAAAAGCGATGATCGATGCAATTACTGTATCAGACCAAAAGCCGGAGCCAATCAAACAAATTGCGCATCGGGTTGATAAAGACGGCGTTCACGATTACAGCGCATGATATTGGTTTCGAAATCGTTTCTTTTACTGAATGAAGACACGATTTACTATCTGTGGCAGATATTAAATATTAAGTAATCAGCCGGCGATTTATTATGTTTATAAGTATTAACAGCGTAGGATACCGGAACTAGCAGGTTGTCACACGAAAACAGGCACAAATAAAATAGTACTATGTTTGACAGATTTATAAGAGCAATACGATCGATGTTTGGCGGAATGGTTAATTCGATGGAAAATCCGAAGCTGATCCTGGAGCAGAATATCAGGGAGCTGAACGATCAGATTCCGCAAATGAATGAGAATATCGCAACGGTGAAGGCCAATGTTCTGATGCTCAGAAAAGAGGTAGATCGTTACGAAAAAACAATTAATGAGATCACGTCTAAAATAAAGTCCGCGATTAATGCTGATCGTGACGACCTGGCACAGGGTTATGCCCTGCAGCTGGAGAAGATGCGTGAAAACCTGGAGCACTCCCACGAGCAGCTGAAGTTTGCCGAGCAGGCGTATGAGAAAGCCCAGAAAGTAAAGAAGGCGTTCATGCGCGAGAAGGATAAAAAGATAAAGGAAGCGCGTGAAGCACTCCGGGCAAGTGAGCGTGCCGAGTGGCAGGCAAAAGTGGCCGATACGCTGGAGTCGTTTGAGATGGGCGGAATGGATCAAACCCACACAGAGATGATCGGAAGGCTCAATGAGCAGACCGCTAAAAATGAGGCCCGAATGGAAATCGCCCTCGACAGTGTAGATACGGAAACGATGGAGATTGAAGCAAACGCCGAAAAATTACGCGCCCAGGAGCTCGTAAACCAGTTTAAATCTGAAATGGGCAAGGATGTTAAGAGCAGTGAGAAAAAAATCTCGATCGATTCCGACTCAAAAGAGCCGTCGTCCGAGAAAACCGTTGGCAAGAAAGATCGAACAAAATCCTGACAGGTCATGAGTGAATCGAGCCGTGAAGAGCGGGAGCGCCTGAAAGAAGAGTACAAGGACCACTATCGCAAAATTCGCGATGCGGGTGAAAAGCTGCGCAGCTCCCGGTATGCCAAAAAAGCCTCCGATGCCCTGAATCAAATGCAGGCTGATGATCTGCTGGAGTCGGTGGATCATTTTCTCGGGAAAGTCCGCTACAAAATGGCATCTATCGAAGCCCGGCTGGATCTTGCTATGGAAGACATTCTGAATTCCGATGAAGAGCTTGAAGCGGAACGGGACGAAGAGCTGAAAAAGCAGAAAGCCAAAGATTCACTACGGCAAATTAAACGCGAGATGGGCATGCTTTATGACGATCTAGAGCAGCAGGCGGAGCAGATGAAGGTGAAGAAAACAGTGGGTCCTCAAAAAGACGCAGAAGGCGATTCAAATGAACAGACGAGGCAGTGATGGGTGATAAGAATAAATCATCGAATATAAATTTTACCCGCGAAGCTTTTCTGCACCCCGCAAACCTGGTATCACTGCTTGTGGCAACCATTTCGGCGCTGGTGTTTAGTGATGCTGGCCTGACCCCTCACACCATCTTGACGCTCACTTTTGGCGCGGAACTTCTCTATTTGGGAGTTGTCCCGAACTTAAACTCCTATCGTCAGTCAGTCATTCGTAAAAAACGGAAAGAGAAACTGGACGATGAAGGAGACAAAGCGATCTTTCATCAGCTTGATGTCCGCTCCCAAAAGCGATTCCTGGTTCTAAAACATATCTCTTCGGAAGTAAAGAGTAACTTTTCGTCTCTCCCGTACAGCTCGCAGGGAATGCTCAAGCATATTGAAAAGAAACTGGATGATCTCCTCACAACCTACCTGACTCTCCTCGACATGTACCGGCGCTATCAGATTTACATGAACTCTGAAGTGGAAGAGGAGCTTAAAAAAGAGGTTAAATCCCAGGAGGCGCAGATAAACGAGGTGGAGTCGAAGCAGCTAAAGGCTACCAAAGAGCGCCGGGTAAAAATACTTCGGAAGAGACTGAACAAATTCGACGTGGCAAAAGAGAAGTATCTTATTTGTGAAACGCACCTGGAGACTATTGAGGACGCCACCCGTTTTATTTACGAACAGTCTATGACGATGCCGAACGCTGAAGATGTTGGCAACAAGCTCGATCATCTGCTGGGAGAGATGGAGGAGGCAACGAACATTATTGAGGAGCTGGACCAAAGTCTTTTGCCCGGATTTGATGAGCTAAACCAGGAACTGGAGCTGGCGGAACTCAAAAAAGAGGCGGAAGATCTGCATCAACGAACTGAACAAAAGGTTAAAAAATAGATTTATGTCTGATACCTACGAAACGATCGATCTGTCGACGGCAGAAAATGGAATTGCAACACTAACCATCAACCGCCCGAAAAAATTAAATGCGCTGAACAATGACGTGCTGAATGAGCTGGACTCCGCTTTTACAGAAATTTCCGATAACGATGTGATTCGGGGCGTGGTTTTGAAAGGCGCCGGAGATAAGGCATTTGTTGCGGGAGCCGATATCTCTGAACTGGCCGGTCTGAATAAGAAAAGCGGTGAAGCGGCTTCTGAAAAAGGGCAGCGTATTTTTATGAAGATTGAAGAGTGCCCCAAACCGGTGATCGCTGTGGTTGACGGATATGCGCTTGGAGGAGGAGCTGAACTCGCGCTCTCGGCTCATATACGAATTGCTACGCCCAATGCAGTTTTCGGGCTGCCTGAAGTTAGTCTTGGACTCATTCCCGGCTATGGTGGAACACAGCGCTTAACGAAGCTGGTTGGCAAAGCAAAGGCGTTTGAAATGATACTAACGGGCGGACAGACAAAGGCGGATGAAGCGCTGAAGCTGGGCCTGGTTAATCATGTTGAGGATGAAAATGCTGAAGAAGCAGCGGTGAAACTGCTTAAAAAAATCCTGAAAAATGCTCCTCTTGCTATTGAAAAGGCAATTAAGGCGATCAATGCTGCCGGCAAATCCGAAGGCTATAAAACTGAAGCCGCTCTGTTTGGTGAGCTATGCGAAACGGACGATTTTAAAGAGGGTACCTCCGCATTTCTTGAAAAACGGAAGGCAGAATTTTCGGGAAAATAATCTTATGCAAGGGCTGATCATGCATGCTCTGTAAATGGCATATTTCATCGATGATGTATGTAAAGAGTTGATTCAATTTATTTCTATCTTTACGGGTTATACCTGACAATTATAAAGCGCACTAAATCAATTTTTTGGAAGTACCAATCATCATAATTACGGTTTTAGCCAGTGGCTTCTTTTCCGGTTCAGAAATTGCGTTCGTTTCTGCGAACCGACTTAAGCTGGAGATTGAGAGCCGAAAAGGGTCGCTTGTGTCCCGGTCACTCGCCTTTTTTAACGAAAAGCCTGAGACATTTCTTACCACCACGCTTGTGGGCAACAACATCATCAACGTGCTGTACGCCACACTCATGGCTATTTTTTTGCTGGAACCTGTAAGTAGTGCTTACCAGTCGTGGTTCGGGACCGTGCCTTCTACTGCGCTGGTTCTGCTGATTCAAACGATCATTGCTTCCGTTATAATTATGATTTTTGGCGAGATTCTGCCCAAAGCGATATTTCGTATTCAGGCCGATTTTATGGTAAAAGTGGTGGCTGTTCCCCTCCGGTTTTTAAATATCGTTCTGAAGCCGCTGATTTCTGTTTCTAACTCTTCATCCGGGTTTCTGATTCGGTTGCTCAATACGGGCAGTGAGCGGAGCGAAAAAGTGTTCCGGCGTCAGGATGTTGAGATGATCCTGAAAGAACTGCGCGACACGGGTGGCGGCGAAAATTTTGACCAGGAAGATTCTCAGATTTTGCATAACGTGCTGGAGCTCTCCAATAAGCGGGTAAAAGAGACAATGGTTCCCAGAACTGAGATGGTAGCCGTGGATCAAAATGCCACACTCGAAGAGATTCAGCGTACGTTTATAGCGTCGGGCTACTCTAAAATTCCGGTCTACCAGGATAATATCGATGATATCACCGGAGTGGTATTTGCATACGACCTCTTCGATTCTCCTAAATCAATTGCCGATATCATCCGTCCGGTTAAGCTGATTCCATCGAGTAAAAAATCGAAGGATCTGCTTGCAGAATTTCGACAAAGCAACAGCTCCGTTGCTATTGTGATTGACGAGTATGGCGGAACAGCCGGTATGGTAACCATCGAAGATCTGATTGAAGAGGTGGTGGGTGATATACAGGATGAGTACGACAGGGAAGATGAGTTCATCAAACGAATTAACGAGAATACCTTTATCCTGAGCGGCAACGTGGAGCTGGATGAACTTCAGGAGAAGTATCCTGAAATCATACTTAAAGAGAATAGCGACGAATTTGAAACTCTGGCAGGCTACATTATCAATCACATAGGCCGGATTCCAAAGGTGAACGAAGAGCTGTTTGTGCAGGGAAACAAGTTTATCATCAGCAAGGCTACCCCAAACCGGCTTGATACTGTAAAACTAATTATTAAAGATCCCGATTAGGGCTTTTGGCTGAGGTTATTTGTTATTGGTTGATTTGTGTCGTGTCAACCCAAAAACCTGTCAGGTTTGATGAATGAAAGCCTTGTTGTGCAGTAAAAACCAGAGTTCGATTTATAAATCAAATTATTAAAAAGTCCCCCTTTCCTGAAGGGATACCCATGGCGAAAAAGGGGGACGTTTACCAGAATATGGTAAATGGCGATGGACACCCCTCTAAATCTCCCCTTGTTAGGGGAGACTTCTGACTTCTAATAACGTAAAGAACCGATATGCTCGATCAATATCCCGAATGGGCCTCAAAACTGGCGAAAAAATATCTCAGCCGCACGATCAATCAGTTTATCATTCACGGTAACGTGCACGATATGGTGCGTGTTAAAAGCAAGCCGGAGCGTTTCGACCGGCTGAAGACTTTTTTGGCCGACGATTTCTTTGGGTCAAGAGAGCTGGTTCTTTTCTACGATCGAGCTACGGGGATCTATTTCAGAGATCAGAGTACGCAGGCTGACTTTAACCGTGCACTGTCGGGGCGCGATACTATTGCGGGAACCGAGTATAGCAAAAAACTTCCGAAAGATCCTGTAGGAGCATTTTCTGTGCTGGAGCAGTATATCCGCACCCGTCTGAACGATAAGCGCAGCGTTGCACTGATCATCGATCACGCGGAAACGGTTGTACCGATGAGTGATGCGGGCAGCACCGGCAGCGAAGACCGGAATGCGCTGGTCTACCTGATGAAGTGGGCGCACGATCCGCTATTCCTGGCAGGCGATTTTACTACCGTTCTGCTGACCGAAAATATGGCCGACCTGAACCGCAGACTGGTTCAGCATCCCTACACCGCTGATATTCACGTGCCGCTGCCGAATGAGAGCGAACGGAGCGCCTATCTCAACCATCATGAGAAGAGCCGGGAAATAGTGTCGAAACTCTCGAAAGAGATGATTACCGAGATGACAGCCGGCCTGGCTCTGGTCAGAATCAACAGTATCCTTCAGAATTCTGAGGAGCACGATGAACCGATAACGTTTGAATCACTCTCTGAAATCAAAAAACGGATGATTGAGGAAGAGGCGTACGGACTTCTGGAATTTGTGCCGGCAACCAATACGCTCGATCAGGTTGCAGGGCACACAGAGGTAAAGAAACATCTTCGTCTTGCTGCGGATGCGCTAAAATCGGGCCGGCGCGACGTCATCCCGATGGGGTACCTGGTGTGTGGCCCGGTGGGAACGGGTAAAACGTTCCTGGTGACCAGTTTTGCCGGAGAAGTTGGAATCCCGATGGTGAAACTGAAAAATTTCCGAAGTCAGTGGCAGGGCGTAACGGAAGGAAATCTGGAAAAAATATTAAGTCTGCTCAGGGCTATGTCGCCCGTAGCGGTGATGATAGATGAGGCGGATGCCTACCTTGGAGACCGGCAATCGTCGGGAGACAGCGGGGTATCGAGCAGGGTGTTTTCTCAGATTGCTGCGTTTATGAGCAACACGGAGCATCGCGGACGTATTGTCTGGTTTTTGATGACGGCCCGTCCGGACCTGATGCCGGTTGACCTGAAGCGCCAGGGCAGGGCTGAAGAGCACATTGCGCTGTTTCATCCAGAGACAGAAGAGGAGAGAGTGGAGCTGTTTGAAGTGATAAAGAAAAAAACAGGCCTGAAACTGACGGAAGAGTACCTTCCCAATGCAATTAAAAAAGGGACAATACGATATTCCGGCGCCGATATGGAAGCAGCCTTAACACGTGCTAAGTTTCACGCCGCTGCAGCAGGAAAAGAAGAGGTGTCGCCGGATGTGCTGGATGAAGTACTGCACGACTTTTTGCCGCCAACCTACCCAGAAGAGATTGAGCTGCAGACACTCACAGCTGTTTCTGAGTGTACATCAAGAAGACTGCTCCCCGAGCGTTTCCGGAAAATGTCGCGTGATGAAGTGCTCAAAAATATTGAGAGGCTTAAGCGGGATTTACAGTGAAATATAGGTAGTAACATCTGTCTGCTTGCGCCTGTGGCAAAACCTGTAGTCCAATATGGTGAGTGGATAATCAAAAAAACTTGGCTCTATGTTAATTAGTGTGGGTAAGTGGATGCATTGTTATTTGGAGTGACTGT
>CAZKIZ010000064.1:0-11654 GCA_964552935.1 uncultured Rhodohalobacter sp.
TAAAGAAGGAACATTAAGATGGGACAGGTGTACACCTGGCGCTGAACAGTACGAGATTTGAATCAAGTGCAAAGTTCTGATAAACGGTAGGTTGCCCGGTGTGAATATGAGTGCCGATACTGCACCTAATAGAATATTACATCAACGCTGCACGAATGATTATAGAGAATGAAATTAAAGCAGATGAACCATCGACAGAAACGGGTCTGAATGGTCTGCGGGAACAAATGTTGTCAATTCTGCAATCGGCGTCAGATATCTGTGAGGCGGCCACATCACTTATTTATATGTATCAGGATTCAGATTTCTGGATACTTGCATCATGTGGAGATCCTGAGGAACCTGTTGTTTCTGCTATCCAAAAGATTTCGGGTATTGTGGAGCCGGGCAGTGGGTTGTCGATCATTCAAAATATCAGGGACCATGAGCAAGCTGCCACCCTGCTGACTGATTCAGAAATGGATGAAATCCAGTTTTTTGCCGGTGCTTTTTTTAGAAATGAGGCAGGAAACAACATTGGAGCGTTTTGTATTTGTGATTTTGAACCCCTTGAGCTTTCTGAAATTCAGAAACAGCAGCTTCGGGTGCTGGCCGACGGAGCGAAGGCGCATCTTATGCTTCATAAACAAACGGAACTGTCGAATGAGAGCAGCAGAAAACTGGAGATTTCTTCAGCACTGCTTAAAAACTCAGCCGATTTGACATTTATCCTGGAGCCTGAGTCAGGGAAGATTGATCATGTAAGCACCGGGGTAGAGAAGGTGCTGGGGTATTCCCCGGATATGCTGGAGGGGATACCATTCACAGATATTCTGGAGGCCGATGAGATTGAAGGCAATAGAATAGATGAATGGTTTTCCACTGAAAAACAACATTTGGGGCGTTTCTCAACATCGATACGGTTTATTGATTACCAGGGCCGGAAAAGATGGTTTCAGTGTAATTTCTCATTTGATAAGAACCACTGGTACGTGACGGCCACAGACATCACCGATAAAAAAGTTGCTGAACAGGGAGTCTATGAGCTTCAGGACAGACTTACACAAATTGTATCGGTTGCTACGGATCTCATTTATAACCTGAACTGGGAAACGAAAGATCTCTCCTGGGGGGATGAGTTGACGGATGTACTTGGATACCCGAACTCGGAAAAATTTGTGAATTACGACTGGTGGCTCGATAAGATTCACCCCGATGATCTTAAACAGGTGATTGACGATGTGGAAGATACAGTGGAAGGGGATAGCCTGAAGATGAAGTCTGTTTACAGAATCAGGACGTTTGATGGATCCTATAAGTATGTGATGAACCGCATCTATGTAGACCGTAACGAAGACGGCGCACCGGAAGATATCGTTGGAGCTATTGTAGACATCAGCGAGTTGACGGAAATAAATCAGCAATCAAAAACCAACAAAAGATTGCTGGAGGAGAAAAATGTATTGATGGCAGAGATTCATCACCGTGTAAAAAATAATCTTGCTGTTGTATCTGCCATGCTGACTCTGCAGGCTTTAAACGAGACAGATGACCAGATTCAGGAAAAATTATATGCGAGTACCGGACGCATCAAAACTATGGCTACCATCCACGAACTGCTCTATAAGTCATCGAGCTTTGTAGAGCTGAGAATTGATGAGAATATCGAACAAATTATTACCAGTCTGGCAGGCACTTTTAACGTTTCTGTAGATCTGGATCTGTCGTACAGCATGGAGCCGGTTGAATTAAATCTGGATGATGCCCTTCCCTGTTCACTTATTGTAAATGAAGTCATTACAAATATTCTCAAATATGCTTACAGCGACGGAGATTCAGGAGTACTGGATGTTTCCCTGACCGGGGATGGTGAAACCGTGACGCTGAAGATCCGCGATGATGGAAAAGGCTTGCCGGATGATTTTAGCTACGAAGGGAACGGAACTTCTCTTGGAATGATGCTGATTCAAACGCTTACAAAGCAACTTCGAGGAACATTTTCTTATACATCCCTGGAACGCGGTGTGGAATTTAAGCTTGTCTTCGACAAATCAGCCGGGAAAGATATAGATTTAAAATTAGATGAAAATCAGATCAAAGCAGAGTAATAAATTGCACTACACAGGCCTGCGTATTTGAGAATCTGAAACTGCCCATTCATTATTTAATCAAGCAATGAACCATTGGTTTGGATATCTTCGGCCAGGATTTAAAATCAATATTAAGGGTGCAGTTCCAGGATGACGTTTTTGCGATTTAAAAGCTATCTCAGAAAAAACAGGCGGTACGCCCCGGTCTTCTTCTTTATTTGCGGCTTTACCTGGGATACACTTACGCTGGGACGCATCGATCGACTTTACGACCGGGTAGTTCTTCTTACTCATCTGAGTTCACTCACGGCATGTATCTATCTCTATAACCTGGCAGGGGACGGGAAGTGGGAGGGCACCGTTATTGGCAAGTACCAGGATTACCTCCCCCTGGCCATCCAGTTTTTCCTGGGCGGGTTGTGCAGCGCATTTGTGATCTATTTCTCAAGAAGTGTATCGTTCACAAAAACGCTCTCCTTTTTTGTTATCCTGCTGGTGCTTCTGTTTGCAAATGAACTTCTCAAAAAAAGAATTTCAAACAAATACCTGCAGTTCAGCGCCTATTTCTTTGTCAACTTCACCTTTCTGACCTTTTTTATTCCGGTACTGGTAAAGTCTATGAGCACGTTTGTATTCCTGGTTTCAGGTGTATTGAGTATTACCATCACTCTTACGCTGATCACCTATATTTACCGGGAGAGCCCCAGTACACGCGCAGAGATCAGTAAAAGAAAACTGGTTGGGATGATCGGCGGAATTTACCTGCTTATCAACAGCTTCTATTTTTTAAACTTGATACCGCCCGTGCCTCTGGCGTTAAAAGACGGACTTGTGGCCTACAATATCGATCGGGTGGATGATGGGTATGAAATCACACATGAGCGAACGTCACTACTGAAATTCTGGGAGAACTACAGCACTACTCTCTATCATGACGAGGGCAGCCCGATATATGTGTTTACCTCTATCTTTGCTCCAACTGCGTTCAGCCAAACCATTGCGCACCGCTGGAAGTGGTATAATCCCGCTGCCAAAAGCTGGGAAATCACCGACAGGATTAATTACGAAATCACCGGCGGTCGGGATGGCGGCTTTCGCGGATATACCTACAAGAGTGGTGTGATGGAGGGCCGCTGGCGGGTGGAGGTTGTTACGGAAAACAACCGGATCGTCGGCATCGTCAACTTTGAGGTTATTACCGTTTCAGGCCAATCTGCCGCTTCCAGTATAACAACCCTGTTTTAATCCTGCATCAATACCGTAAAGAAGATTAATTCGAGAAGTTCACCTTTTCGCTCCTTCAAAAGTGAAGAGGGATCTGCAGCAGAAGGTACGTGAAATGATAAAAATGTTGATTCTGTTACACATACTCAATCCGGATTGGTTCAAACTGATGATGTGATTTTAGACACTATCTTACAGGTCGTATTCTCCGGTTTTATAAATATCAGCTAACTACGGAAATTCAAAAAATTATCTGCATTTATGTCGCATACAATTAAGATTCTTGAAGTAGAAGAAGTTACTCACGATGTGAAAAAGTTTACGCTTGAAAAGCCGGATGGCTACACCTTTACGCCGGGGCAAGCGACTGAGGTGTCAATAGATAAAGAGGGGTGGAGAGAAGAAAAACGCCCGTTTACATTTACTTCACTGAACGAGGATGAGCACCTGGAGTTTGTGATTAAGATCTACCCGGATCACAATGGTGTAACGGAACAGATAGGGAAACTGAAGAAGGGAGATTCCTTTATTATTGGAGACGCCTGGGGAGCTATACAGTATAAAGGCGAAGGAGTTTACCTGGCGGGCGGAGCAGGCGTAACGCCTTTTATTTCCATCTTGAGGGATCTCAATAAGAAGGGAGAGATCGGCCGGAATACTCTCATTTTTTCCAACACAACAGACAGAGATATTATCTTGCAGGAGGAGTTTCAAGAGATGCTTGGTGATCAGTTTATAAATGTTATCACGGATGAACCGACAGATGATCACATATTTCTGGATGGATACATCGATAAAGAGTTTCTCGATTCACATATTGATGATTTTAGTCAGCCGTTCTATGTCTGCGGCCCTGACCCGTTTAATAAGAGTATGATAAAGCACCTGAAAGAACTTGGAGCAGATCCTGACGCCCTTGTTTTTGAAGAGTAATCTGTCACCAGCCGATATCTGGATAATGTGCATTCAATATTGGCGGTTGTATTCAGGATCAGACGAACAGCTTCAATTGAGAATCAACTAAGACCTGATAAAAAAAGCAGATCAAAGAGAATTAAAAATTGATACATCATATTACGAAGAATTCGGAGAGTTAAATCAGATTTGAACAGGTGAGCTTGACCGGCCTGAGTCCAGCGAAGGTGAAGTGTTGGTTAAAATAAAGTCTGCCGTTGTGAACCCGATGGATGCTGCCGTAGTCAGGGGAATGAATAATTCGGGTTGAGGTTGCATTTCGGCCAGAATTTTCTGTAATCCCGGGATGGATGTACCCGGAGTTGTGGAAGAAAACGGGTTTGCTGCACAGCGGTTTATAATATGAGATGGGGTAGTAGATATTATCGAGACCGGTTCTTTAGCCTGACTGTGCATAGAAATTATGAAACCTTTATAGATAAAAATCGGTCTAATTGTTTTGATTAAATTTTATTTCCATAAATTTAATCTTTACACACAAAAATTGTGATGCTATGTCCGATCAAAAATTTACTGAAGAAGAAGTTCGACAGATCATCCAAAGAGCTGTCGAAATACAGTCGAATCAACTTCAAACTTTAACCGCTGAGTCAAGCGGATTGACCATTCGGGAACTTGAAGAGATTGGAAAGGAGACCGGAATCTCTATGGAAGCTATCCATAAAGCAGTGCTTGAGCTATCAGAACCCGTGATCAGCAGTTCCAGCAGTTCAGATACAAATGTATATGAAAAAAGAATAGTCGATATATCGATAAATGAGACTGCCTGGCAGGAATTAGTATCGGAATTACGTCACAGATTTGGCTCCAAATTCGGCAAGATTGAAGAGGATTTAAAACGGATGGAGTGGACCCATATGAGCCTGGCCGGTATTGAAACCAAAGTAACTTTGAATAACCGTGGAGATCAGACGGAGATTAAACTCTCACAACGGGTAGGACTTGCCAGTAGGCCAACCGAAGCAGCTATGTATGGTTTTTTTCTCACATTTATAGTCAGTTCGATGTTGGCAGCTTCTTCCTTCAATATACAGGGTCTTGAATTACTTGGGATCTCAGCACTCATCTTTGTTTTTTTCTCGTCAGTAACCTATCTGTTGGATTCACTTTGGAGAAAGAAAAAACACTCACAGCTTAAGGAACTTGGTGACGTCCTGGTAGATATTGTAAGTAATAGTAAAAAGGTAGATGAGAAAAAAAGGCAGAAATTCATGATTGATGTACATGAAAAATCATCCACTGGGGAAAAAATGAAGAATATGCTCGATGAAATAGAGTATAAAGAAGAAACTTCTGAAAGAAATACTGCCAGCTCAAAAAGCCGTTCAAAAACAGATTAAATTAAAGAGCTCTCTTAGAACCCCTGGGTCCTTATCGAAGTCCAAAAGAACGACTATTAGCGAGATAGTTTCTAATTCACTTCTCGTTACTAAGCCATTACTGGTTTTACTCGCAGATTTACGCTGATTAAAATTTTAATATCTGCGGAACTCAGCGGTATAATCGCGAGACTCTGTGAAAAACACTGCACGGATCTTCATCCTGATCAAATTGAAGAATGAAATGAATCGAACTGAGGTTTCTAAGAATATCAAAATGTCTACATCGCTCGGTACCCAAAACAACTTGAAACGTCTCCATAATATGGTATGTTCAAGTATTGTATAAACACATTAATAAATTATTGAACCCCATGAGTAAAAAAATGAAAGCATCTTACTTCGAAGAGTTTGGCGAATTAAATCAAGTTAAAACAGGTGAACTTGACCGGCCCGAGCCCGGTGAGGGCGAAGTTTTGGTCAGGATAAAATAAGCCGGTGTAAATCCGGTAGATGCAGCCGTTGCACTGGGAATTCTGAAAGATGCAATTCCGACTGAATTTCCTGCTATTCCGGGATGGGATGTAGCCGGGGTTGTGGAAGAAAACGGGTTTGCAGCACGTCGCTTTAAAAAAGGAGACGAGGTATACGCATATGCTCGCCGGCCTACGATTCAGCACGGTACGTTTGCCGAGTACATCGCGCTGCCTGAAAGTTACCTGGCGCATCGCCCTAAGAAGGTTTCAATGGAGGCGTCAGGCGGAATTCCATTAGTGGGGCTCACAGCTTATCAATCCATCTTTGACGCTGGCAGCCTGAAGAAAGGACAGACGCTGCTCATTCTGGGCGCATCCGGCGGCGTGGGAACGCTGGCCATTCAGCTGGCAAAATCGGTTGGGGCTACCGTGATTGGGGTGGCAAGTAAAAAGAATCACGACTATATGAAAGAGCTCGGCGCAGATAAAGTAATTGACTATAGCGACGGAGATGTTGGGAAGTCAGTAAAGAACCTGGCTTCTGGCGGTGTGGATCTAATATTCCACTGCTCCCGTGGGAACTCACTGAGTGAATGCATGAAGGCCGGTGTTCTCAAAGAAAATGGCCGCGTAGTATCCATTACAAAAAGCAAACCGGAACCGGAATGGGATGTTACGTATGACTACGTCTTTGTAGAACCGAATGCCGCGCAGCTGAAGCATATCGCTGAACTGGCAGATGAAGGCAAAATAAAAGTGCCCGTTACAAAAACGTTTGCTCTGGATGATGTGCAGAACGCTCTTAAAGAGATAGAATCCCTGCACACCCGTGGAAAACTGGTGATCACGCCCTGATTTAGCTTAGACTTCAGGCGAGGTCATTTCCTACTGTTCTGCGCTCTTTATCCGTAAATTTGATACCTTGTGCTGTTGATGAACCTGCACAATCAGAACAGAGGCACGCAAGGAAACGGCCATGAGACGAAAATTTAAAATCGCCGCCATTACAGTATCATCTATCCTGATTCTGATTTTCTTTATCACGGTGGTGAACCAGGTGGCGATCTTCACCGATTTTGTATCAGGATACAGCCCTTTACTTGGCTACGCAGTTATGGCTGTTTTCTCACTGCTGCTCATAATACTCGCACTACTGCCAGTTTACCTGTTTGTACGACTCCCGGCACAGCTAAGATATCCTGACTCCGACAGTCCGGACGAAGTAGCTGCTTACCGCGAAAAGCTTGCAAAGAATCTGAACAGCAATCGGTACATCAAAGAGCAGGGGTTGTCGGTAACACCTGATAATCTCGATGAGGCACTGACCATTCTGGACGATGTGGCCCACCGGGAAGTGAAGAGGTCAGCGTCGGTTGTTTTTGTCAGCACGGCCGTATCACAGTCGGGAAAGCTGGATGCATTCATCGTTTTTTCACTGCTGGTCAAAATGGTGTGGCGGATCGCTCATATCTATAACCAGCGCCCATCCTATTCGGGACTACTGAATCTCTACGCAAATGTTGCAGGCACAACGCTCATTGCGGGAAGCGTAGACGAAATTGATATATCTGAACAGCTGGAGCCCGTGCTGGGCGAGCTGATTGGCGCCTCGGTTTTCGGTGCTATTCCGGGTCTGAGTCAAATTTCTGCTTTTACCTTCTCCTGCCTGATGGAGGGATCTATCAACTCCTTTTTGGCTCTGAGAATGGGTGAGGTAACGGTAGGCTACTGCAGAAGCGTGACTAAACCCGACAGGAAAGCGTTAAGAAAATCAGCTTCGAAAAGTGCAGCGCTGAGGCTTAAAAAGATCATACGTGAATTCAGCATGGAAGTGATCACATCAATAAAAAATGCCGGTAAAAAATCATCAAAGAACTACATTTATGAAAAAAGTTCGTGGTTCAGAGGATCATCAAAAAAGAAAGAGGATGGAATGACGGCAGAAGAGTACCTTGGGGTTCCAGATGATAAATCGTGATCCGGTGTAGCTACTGCCCATAACTCGCGCATGCGTCCGCTTGTACGGGGAAAGATGTGGGACTGTTCCTCGGCTGACGAGTGGAGCTAACTCAAAACGCAGGCCTGCTGCTGCGTACTCGTCTGTCGCGTTTTAAGGAGCTGGGAGTTTTCTTGCCTCTTCTGTGATGTGGGCTTGGTAATTCGTCGGACGAAAAATACAATCGTCCGACGAGGTTTTACTCCCTCTCAATGTTCAGATACATATCAAACCAACGGATGATCTGGTTCGAAACATCGGCAATGAATTTTGGTTCGGTGGGGCCGTGACCGGTTCGCGGGTAGAGAATCATTTCGGAGTCAACGCCTTTCTCCTGCAGCGCCCAGTAGAATTCCTGTGCCTGTCCCAGCGGAACCCGCAGGTCGTTTGCTCCGTGAATAATTTGTGTGGGCGTTTCCACTCCTTCTATCTGGTGAATGGCTGAGTGGCGCTGATAGGTCTCCATATTTCCGCCCCAGTAGGGACCTCCGAGGTGCGCCATCAGGTATCCCGGAATGTCTGTGGTTCCAACCATGCTTACCAGGTTGGAGAGGCCGGCTCCCATGCTCACAGCTTTGAACCGGTCGGTTTGGGTGACGATCCACGAGGTCATGTATCCGCCGTAGCTCCATCCCATCTCCACCAGCCGGTCGGGATCGGCCACGCCCATTTCAATCACGTGATCCACGCCGCTCATCAGATCTTCGTAATCACCAAAACCCCAATCTTCCACGTTGTCATACCGAAACTCCTTGCCGTAGCCTGTGCTGCCCCTGGGATTTGGCCTCAATAGCGCATATCCCTGCTCTGCAAAAAACTGGATCGCATAAATTCCGCCAGAACCCGTCCAGCTCTGTGCGTAGATTCCCGCCGGACCGCCATGAACCATCAGGATCAGCGGCACGCGATCGCCCACTTCGTAGCCAACAGGGTAGGTGAGCAGGCCCTCAATCTCCTGGCCGTCGTAGGAGCTCCACGTCAGAAGTTCCGTTTTGCCGAACCCGGGCAGGGTGATCTCATCAAACACGGCGGATAACTTTTGAGGGGCGAACGTTCCCAGCTCTGACATGTAAACCTCACGGGGTGTTTCAGAATCTTCAAAAGTAAAAGCGATGCGGTCACCGGACCTGTTCACGGCGAACTGGTTGTAAATACCATCTTCCGGTGTGATGAGCTCCGGAGCACCTCCATCCAGCGGAACCCTGTACAGAACCGAAGTTGTGTTGCGCCATTCGCGGATCAGTGCGTTGCCGTCTGCATCAAACCCGGTGATCGTTGCGTTGCGATCGTACGTGTGGGCGAGTGCTCTCGGCTCTCCGCCACCGGCAGGAACGATGAACAGATCATCGACGCCAACGGCCTCCAGCTGACCGCCATGGGAGGTAAAGACCACGCTGTTTCCGTCGGGCGTGTAGCGGGGTGATCCGTCGGTGCCTTCACGATTAACGAGTGATGTTACGGCACCGCTGTCAGCCGGCACGGTGGAGATATTCATCTCATACCGGTCGTTGATGCGCGGCGTCGGCTGATGG
This sequence comes from uncultured Rhodohalobacter sp., assembly GCA_964552935.1. Lineage (GTDB taxonomy): Bacteria > Bacteroidota > Rhodothermia > Balneolales > Balneolaceae > SW132. The sequence goes on from CAZKIZ010000064.1 coordinate 9,592, forward strand.
GCAAATACGATGGTGGACCCATCGGGCGACCAGTCGAAGGATGTGGTGTGAAGATCATCGCCATAAATAGCGCGGGCACTATCTGCATCAAGAGCCTGAACATAAATTCTCGAAAACTTGAAATCCCGGTCTACCAAAATAACATCACGTTTTTCGCGCTCTCTCGTTTTCTCTTCTTCCGTTTTCGGATCGGTCATCGTATAGGCGATATGCTCCCCGTTAGGCGACCATGCGTAGCTTCCAACACCATTTTCCGCAGAGGTCACCTTCTGTGCTTCACCGCCATCAAGAGGCATTTTGTAGACCTGCCGGCTGCCGTCCCGTGAAGAGATAAATGAGAGATACTCTCCGTCAGGACTAAACTCCGGGTTGGTTGCCGATTCATCCCCGCGGGTAAACTGCCGGTTCATGGATCCGTCCGACTTTGCAACCCAAATGTGGGTGAGAAAGCCCGACTCTTCTCCCTCCATTTGCGTTTCACGAACGGTATAGGCGACGGTTGAACCGTCTGGTGAGATGGCCGGAGAGCCGGCAACTGGCAGATTAACCATCGCCTCCGGTGTCCACTGATCAACAACAGTAGTTTGAGAGTAGACGGCTGACCAGTTTACCGTAAAGAGAAGCAGTGTAGCGGTGAGGGAAATTTTTAAAAAGTGCGACATGGAGAGAAGGTTTGGTTTGAATGCTGAACTCGTTGAAGTAACCATTAGATATCCAAACTTGCAAGCGGCAGATGCTAACTTTGGCCCATCTCGCACAAGCGGACGCTTGCGCTAGAGGTGGGGTACAAGCGGACGCTTGTGTTATAGGTGGACCATAAAGGGAAGGTGCAAGTGGACACTTGCACCAGTGGAACCAGATGGGAACTTGCAAAGGAACTGAGTATCTTCACTCCTCATTTTAACCAACTGCATGAATACCAGGACACCGATTCCCTTTACCGACGTCACGCTCTTCTCCATCGCCGTGATCTGGGCGCTTAACTTTTCGGTTGTGAAGGCGAGTCTCTCGGAAATTGATCCGTACAGTTTTAATTCAATCCGTTTTCTATTGGCGGCCGGACTGATCTGGCTGATCATCCTGTGGAAGAAAGCATGGTTCTCCATCCCCAGGAAAGACTGGGTTCCGCTCATTCTCATCGGCCTGATCGGCAACCTGCTCTACCAGTGGCTCTTCATCGTTGGTATCAACCTTACCTTCTCGGCCAACGCTGCGGTGATGCTCGGCACCATACCGATCTGGATCGCCATATTCTCGCACTTTTTCACCGATGAAAAGATGAACCTGATGAAGCTCATCGGCGTGATCCTGGCATTTGCAGGGGTTGCGGCGATCGTGGCCGGGGGAGAGAATCCGCTCAGTTTCGTTTCTGATACCTTTACGGGTGACGTGATCATCGTGCTTGCCGCAATCACGTGGGCAGTCTACACCATCCGCTCCAAACGGTTTCTTCAGAACTACACGCCCCTTCAGTTCTCGGGCGTTATGACAACCGTAGGAGCTGTTTTTCTTACCGGACTGATGTTTATCTCACCGGGAACAACGGAGTGGTCGGCCGTATCGCTGCCCGCCTATGGTGGCATGGTCTACAGCGGCGCGCTCTCCATCGGCCTCGCCTATCTGATCTGGAACAACGGCATTGTGGAAGTGGGTCCGGTTAAAACCTCGGTATATCAAAACCTGGTGCCGGTACTGGGGCTCATTTTCGGAATCGTGCTCCTCAACGAATCCCTGATGCCGATTCAATATGCAGGCTCCGCGGTAGTGGTACTCGGTATTGTAATTACGAGAAGGAGCCGGTGAGGTGTTGTGACCCATCCCCCGGCCCCTTCCCTATGCCGCAAAAGCACGGCACATGGAAGGGGGGCGTTTTGCAGTATTTCAGAATGCTTTAGGGTGGGTCTGAAACAATCGGATTTGTCAGCAGATTAGCGAGTGAATAGTCCCTGGAAGGGACGACCGGATATAGCCCCATGCTTTAGCTTGGGGTCGCCGTGAGGTTGCTAACTTCAACAATCCCGACAGGGATGGCACACACCAGCTTTGTTTCTACTTCATACTCC
>CAZKIZ010000065.1:0-11607 GCA_964552935.1 uncultured Rhodohalobacter sp.
GAGGAACAAGCCTCTCCTCCGCCGGAGGAGACAGAGCACAAAGCGTTTAGCGACTGCTCAAAGATGGGTTCCATTGCGCCCAAAAAAAGCAACCATTCACTATTTCACCATTTTTAAATAAATTCACTTTTAGAGGTTATTTTATCCGGGAAGTCAGGAGAACAGTTATGAAAAAACAAAAGAGAAAAGGTAGAATCGACATCATCCCTTACCGGTCCGATCTTGTGGAGAAAGCACGGAAACTCAGGAATAATGCAACTCCCGGAGAAAAACGTCTTTGGAAATACATATCCCGCAAACAGATACACGGGTATGATTTTGACCGGCAGACCCCGATCGACGCATACATTGTTGATTTCTTCTGTAAAAGGTTGAGACTGGCGATAGAACTGGATGGGCAGTATCATGATTTTAAGGTTGAGTATGATGAGAGGCGTCAGAATCGAATTCAGCGATTTGGAGTCAAAGTCATTCGGTTTGAAGAGAAGGCAGTGCTTGAAGATATTGATCCGATACTTGAAGAGATCAGCTATTGGGTGCTGAAGCGGGCTAAGAGAATGAGATTTGAGGAGTGATCTGGAAATTGATATTTGAAGGGGTGGTCTGCAAATAGCATCGAGGAACCCACCGCCTCTAAAGCGACTGCCGGAGGCAGAGCAGCGACGTGGCAGAGGTTGGTTCGTGGGGACTGGTAATTGCGTGGCGCCGAGGAACCCACCCCTGATTACCAAAAGCCTTGCTTCGCAATCTTTTGTCAATCTGTCCCACTCCGGTGGAGGGGAGAGATACACCTCTACTCCTGCGGAGGAGACCGCCTCCAAAGCGACTGCCAGAGGCAAAGCAGCGACGAGGCAGAGGTGGGTTCGTGGGGACTGGGAATTGCGTGGCGCCGGGGGACCCACCCCTGACCTGCTAAAGTATTGCTTTGCAATCTTTTTCAGATCTGTCCCCTCCGCGGGGGGGGGAGGAAATTCTTCGCAACTAATACTTAGCACAGAATCAAAAATGGAGATCAAATGAAAGGAATCAAAATCTTTACCCTGCTTTTTATAAGTGGCCTGTTAGCCGGTTGTGTGTCGGAAAGCGGTGTTGAGGAGCTGGTGTACCCGGAGCATATTGTCGGGGAGGTGAGTGTTTTTCTGAGTGCGGAGGATTCTCCCGATTATGGGAGGCCAACGGCTATAAAAGCCCGGCCCGGCGGACTTTATTTTATTGATTCCGGACAAACTCAGATCAGCAGGGCAGACCTGCAGGGCAACCTTGAGTTTTCGTTCGGCAGCCGCGGAGAGGGTCCGGGTGAGTTCCTGTCGATTACCGGATTTTGGCCGCTTGGGGATACATACCTGGTGTACGACTACAACAACTTCAAATTTAGTACTTTCGATCAGCATGGCAGTTTATTAAAAGAGGAGATATTGAGCGAGAATCCTGTTAATCCCGGCTCCGGGCGAAGTATTCCAATCACAGTAGAAGCCTTGTCTGCAGATAAACTTTTGATACCCACCGGGGGCAGTGAAGGCTCACTCTTTGCTATTGCAGAACCGGGCGGCGGTGATGTAATCTATGCGGGAAATGCTCTGGGCGATTTTCAGGCGATATACGATCGTGAAACAGTTATGCAGGCATACTCCAGAGGGGAGATTCCCGGGTTTTTGAAAAACCTGGTGATGATTGGAGTCAGTTCTTCCGCGATTTACTCCCTGCAGCAGACTACCGGTGTGCTGGAAAAGTTTACGCATTCAGGTGAACAAGTCTGGGAGCTGGAACTCAACATTCCGGGTCAGGATGGACTTTTGGAGCAAATCTCACAATATAATATTGAGGCAGTAAGAAATAACGAACCCACTCAAATGTTTATACATGCCCGGGCGATGGATGCAAGTGAAGAGGGTGTGGCAATGCTGCTGAATATGCCGGAAATCAAACCGGCAGTGGTGGCGTGGGTTCCCGCTGACGGCAGTGGTGTTGAGATCATAACTATTGAAAACCTTGAATTGAGTGAGTTCGGTTTTATGGGAATGTTTACACTCTCTATAGAAGATCAGACAGCCTACTACCTGGAAAGAGACACAGGAACGGTCTATCAGTTTGAGTGGCCGTTGTGAAGTATAGGACCCGAGTCCGATTCTATACAGAGATAGAAGATACCGCGTTTGGTCGATGCGTTATATCATTATTGCTGAATTAACCTCTGTAACGGTCTTGTCATTCTCCCAAAAATCAGTTGGACAACTTTTGAAAATGCGTTATTCTTGCAACCATCTTTTCAACGTAATCTTCAAAGAATCTAAAGGGTATGATATTCAGAACTGCATCAAAACTCTCTGTGATGCTTCTTATTGGGATTCTGGCACTGTCGTGCAGCCAGGAGGAGGAGAGAAACGGAGATATCCGAACGGGTGACCTGCCAGAAATTGTGCTTAATGAAAAGCTGATCCTCTCTGAAACACCTGAAGGCGTGATCCGGCAGGTCAATCTTGTAAAAACCAATGCTGATGGAGAAATTTTTGTATCGGATTGGGGAGCTTACAAAATTCATCACTTTACACGGGAGGGGGAATTTAATACAAGTATCGGCGGACAAGGCGGGGCCGTGGGGCGGTTTCTGCTGGTTCAATCTCTCGATTTTGATGAACAAAACCGACTGATTGTATACGATGTCAGGCAGAACCGGCATACCATCTTTGACTATAGCGATAACGACTGGGCGGCTGCCGATACATTCTCTTTTTCGCAGCCGGCTACAGGTATGGCGGGCTACCTCTCAGACGGTGAACTGCTCACTACAACAGCCATTGACGAACGCCTGGACGATCACCTGTTTCAAATATATCATCATCTTCAAAAAGGAACGGTGGATGGAAGGCTGTTGGAGGAGGATCCTTTGAGGATTCGCGGCCGGCAATTGATGGCCATTGAAAACACACCGCCGGAAGAGGTTCCGCTGAGCTACAGGACACTCCATTCTATCGGACCGGATCAGAATCTCTACACATTGAATACCGAGACATTTGCGGTGCAAATATATGATCAAAATCTGGCTCCCGTCGATACGGTGTATGCGCCTGTGGCGAAATTACTGATTCATGAGAATGATCGCCAAAACGCACGGCTGCAGGTCAGCAGCAGCCTGCGCCATCTTACAGACCAGTACCTGCCAAACACCAAACCGGTCGCACGTTTTTTCACCACAGACAATGAAGGACGGTTCTGGATCCGCACAAACGATTCGCCCCGCTATATGGTGCTGGATGGAGAAGGCTCACCGCTCGGAAGTTTCGATCTGCCGGCCGGTTTCCGGCTGCTCCACGTTTCCGGAGACAGAATCTTTACTTCAGGAACAGCCGCGCGGGGCGATGAAGTACGGGTGTTTGAATTTGAGATGCCTTAAAGCATTTCAAAACGGAATAAGAACTTTTCCAATGCATTCGGATGAACGCACGGTAACTGTCTTCCTTTCCCCATCGAAAAAAACTATTGCTTCTGCGGAATCGTCTGCCTCAGAGGGATATGATACGTTCATTCGAGCTCAAGAAAACGTGAGTGAATTCTGCAAACGCGAACCGTATCCGGTTAGGCCAAATTCCAATATTTATATTCCGAAAACGTTCAGCTTTACATCAGATCAAAAACCTATCCATTAAACGTTATTCGAACTCTCCGTCAGCCGGCATTATTTTCTCTCTTGTAAAAGATTATAAAATTGATGCCAAATAATGATACAGGAAATTAAATGATGTAACAAAGGGGTTAGATATCCGGTAGAAGTTCCTATCATAAAAATTGATGTTCGGCATTTCACTTAAAATTATAACAACGCTTTGAATAAATTTACTACAGGGACAACCATTATCTTATTAGCAGGACTGCTCCTTATTGGTTGCGGTTCTGATTCATCAGAGAACAGCAACAGCGGCAGAGACTTTTCACAAATGAGGGGCGGCGGCGGACAGGCCACGAGCGTGGAAGCTATTCCGGTTCAGACGGCATCCATTTCCGACCAAATTCGCTCTTTTGGCACGATTCGAGCCCAGGATGTGGTAAATATTAACCCGCAGGTCAGTAACCGCGTAACCCGTATTCATGCTGACCTGGGTGATTCTGTTCGGGTTGGAGATCTGCTGGCAAAAATTTATGATGTACCGTTTCGGGATGCATTTGAGCAGGCAAGAGCACAATACCGCCAGAGCCGAATCGCGTTTGAACGCGACAGCACGCAGTTTTCACGTCAGGAGCGACTATTTGAAACAGGGGCAATCAGCTCCTCGGAATTCGATGAAGCGCGCGCTGTTTACAGCACCAGCCGCTCTCAGCTTGAGGCTGCGGAAGCATCACTTACAAACTCCCGCGAAGATCTTGAAAATACCGAAATCAGAAGCCCTGTGAACGGTGTGGTGCTGAATCGAATGATCGCCGAGGGAGATATCGCCACAACCGGGACAACAGCATTTGAAATAGCAAACCTGGTTGGTTTTGAAACACGTCTTTTTCTGCCGATGCAGGACTGGGATGCGGTACATGTAGGTTTGCCGGTTGAATTGCGGATGAGTAACCAGCGGCAGACGATAGCACAGGGAACAATCTCCAGAATCAGCCCGCAGCTGAATCCGGAAACCGGTCTCGGAGAAGTTGTCGTAAGTCTTGTGGATGTCACATCATCTGTACGGCAGGGGGTACTTGCCGAATCAAGAATTACGCTGGAGACACGGGAAAACACAATCGTCATTCCCCGTGCAGCTATGATGGAAAATGTAGAAACTTACATTGAACCTGAAACAAACACGGTGGAACTGCGACGTAACTACTCAGTTTTTGTTGCACAGGGAGATACGGTGGCCAGCCGCAGAGATCTTACGCTGGGGCTTGAACAGGGAGAACGCGTTGAGGTGTTGAGCGGTCTTGAGGAAGGAATGAGCCTGATTGTAACCGGACAGTCTGGGCTGCGTGATGGCGCCAGGGTGCGAATAGCGGGGCAGGAACGAACCCGGCCCGACCGCGGTGGCGAAATTGACGCAAGTGAAGGCAGACAGCGTCCCAACAGAGGTTCTAACAGCAACTGATCAGATAATGAAGAATCTTTCAAAACTTGCTGTTGTACGTCCTGTAACTGTCCTGATGGTCAGTTTGATCCTGATTGGATTCGGTCTGTTCGGCCTGTCAAATCTGCGGCTCAATCTCTATCCTGATGTATCCTTTCCAACGATCACGGTCTACACCACGTATGAGGGTGTAGCGCCTGAAGATATGGAAACCCTGATTACCCGTACCATTGAGGAGTCGGTGGGCAGCGTGTCGGGAATTGAGCGGGTACGTTCGCTTTCGAGCCAGGGCGCGTCGGTTGTACGGCTGAACTTTAGCTGGGGAACGGATCTCTTCTTTGCAGAAACTGAAGTGCGTAAACAGCTGGACCAGATCCGGAGAAGTCTGCCACAGGATGCCGATCAGCCGGTTGTCTTTTCGTACGATCCCAACGACGAACCAATTGTGGTTTTAACCCTAACCTCAGATACCAGGAGTGCGCGGGAACTCCGCACATTCTCTACGCAGCAGCTCGAGCAGAGGCTGGAGCGAATACCGGGTGTGGCTTCGGCCGCTACTGCCGGCGGGCTCGATCGTCAGATAAATGTACAGCTGAGCAACGCCCAGATGAGAATGTTCAATATTGATATTGGCGCGGTTGCGAACCGTTTGAGGCAGGAGAATGTGCAGGTCCCTGCCGGAGAGCTTTCTGAGGGGGAAACCTCCTACTCGCTTCGAACCATTGGTGAGTTCAGGAACGTGGAAGAGATTCGAAACAGCATTATCGCTGTTCGCGAGGGGAATCCCGTCTACCTGAAGGATATCGCAAGCGTGGACGACGGTATTTCACAGCCCATCGGGAACGTGCGGGTTCAGGGTAACGACGGCGTGGTTTTAAACGTCTACAAGTCGAGCGACAGCAATATTGTTACGGCTGCGGGCGGGGTGATAGCCGCCCTTGATGAGCTTGACGGAATACTGCCTACCGGTGTGGAGCTGAATGTTCTGACAAACCGGGCCGATTTTATTGAGATGTCGATACGGAACCTTGTTTTGACCGCACTGCAGGCAATTGTGCTCGTGATGTTCATGCTGCTGGTCTTTCTCAGAAGCGGCAGATCATCGCTAATTGTAGCGGTCTCCATCCCGGTCTCTATCATCACAACATTCAGCATTATGCACTGGGCAGATGTGAGCCTCAATATCATCTCGCTTTCCGGACTGACTCTCGCCGTTGGACTCGTGGTGGATAACGCCGTGGTGGTTCTTGAAAATATATTCAGGTTTAAGGAGGAGGGTGAAGATGGAAAAACGGCATCGGTCTCGGGTGCCCAGGAAGTTGCCGGACCGGTTGTGATGAGTACCCTTACCACACTGGTTGTGTTTCTGCCGGTTCTTTTTGTGCCGGGCATTGCCGGGCTGCTGTTCAGAGATCTTGCGCTCACAATCTCGTTTGCACTGATTGTATCGGTACTTGTGGCGCTCACACTGATTCCGGTTATGAGCTCGCGCCTGTTTCGTAAAGAGCTTGAAGAGAAAGGTGAGAAGAAGACTATTTTAAGGAAACTGGTGGATTGGAGCGGGGAATCGGTAACAAACAGGATTTTATCACTGCCGCTCTTTTTGATCCTGATACCGATCTATCCGTTTATCTTCCTTTTCAGAAAACTGGGAGAGTGGATTGGCGGGTTTTTCAGTAACAGGGTTGCCCCGGGTTTAACCCGTGTCCTTGACCGGCTGGAGAGCTCTTACAACAGGACTATAAAGAAAGCGCTGAATAAGAGCGGGCTTGTAGTGTTGGGTGCTTTTGTTCTGCTGATTGCGTCTCTGCCTATATTTTACCTTTTAGGCGGCGAGTTTTTCCCTGAAGTGGATGAAAACAATATCGTGCTCGAACTGCAGCGCGAACCGGGTGTAAACCTGTTTGAGCTGGAGCGAACCATCGTTTTGATGGAGGATATTATTCGTGATGAGGTTCCGGAAGCCCGACTTATTGTGTCAGATTACGGTGACAAAACCGGTATTGAAGGTGCCGACAACCCGGGGGGAAACCAGGGATTGATACGGATAGAGCTTGTTCCGGTTAATGAACGGTCGCGTAGCCAGTTTGAGATTACAGCATCCCTGCTGGAGCGGATGCGTGATGTGCCCGGAGCCAACATCCGTGAGCTGCGGGAAGATCCGCTTAGTCCTGATGGTGAAACCGGTCTGATTGTTCAGATCTACGGTTTCAATCCTGAAATACGAAATGAACTTGCATCGGTAGCTTTGGAAGGGCTGCGGGAGACAGAAGGTATAGCGAGCGTGTTTAGCAGTATTGATGAAGGCCGCCCCGAACTTCGTATTGAAATGGACCGTGAACGGATTTCGCGTGTCGGGCTGAATACATCACAGGTTGCAACGGCGGTGAGTAATGCCGTTAGGGGTGATGTAGCCACTACATTTGTGGATCAGGGAGTTGAGTTTGAAGTGCTGGTTCAGCTAAGCGCTATCGACAGGGCACAGTCAACGGCCCTTGAAGAGATTCAGATTCAAACAGCCGGCGGAACATGGATGCCCCTGAAAAACCTGGCGCGTATAGAGCGTTATTCAGGCCCCTCCGGTATCCTGCGCGTAAACCAGGAGCGGATGGTTGAAATTGAGGCCGATCTTGCCGGAATTGATCTCCGTACGGCAACAGACCGTGCCAGGGGAGTGCTGGACGGCATGAACTGGCCGGAAGGTTACCGGTACGAAGTGGCGGGATCAGCCGAAGATCAGCAGCGCTCTTTTCAATACCTGATGATTGCCTTCCTGATTGCCGGAATTCTCACCTATATGGTGATGGCGTCTCAGTTTGAAAGTCTTGTAGAACCGCTGATCATCATTGTTACCATACCGCTGGCTCTTACCGGGGTTCTGCTGATGCTTTGGATAACATCTACGCCGGTTAGCGTAACCGCTATGGTGGGGCTTGTGCTGCTTACCGGTATTGTGGTGAACAACGGAATTGTGATGATTGACTATATTAAGATATTGCAGTCGCGCGGACAGAGCCGTATCGACGCCATATCGAACGGGGCAACCCGGAGGCTCAGGCCCATTTTGATGACGGCACTGACAACCATCCTTGCGATGGTGCCGCTTGCCCTTCAGATTGGAGCAGGCTCAGAGACATGGAGCCCAATGGCGAGAACGGTTATCGGAGGATTGGCAATGTCGACACTGCTGATGCTTTTTGCCGTTCCTTGTATGTACAATATTGTGAACAACTGGGTTGAAAAACTGGGATTCAACGCGGTTCAGAAAGATGATCCACTTGCCACCCGGGAAAACTAAACGGACAGAATGATGAGAAAAATTACTATTACAGAACGCATTTTAAGGCGGCCGGTCACGGTGTTTATGATGTCTCTGATTGTGATTGGTTTCGGGCTGTTTTCCCTCACCAACCTGAAAGTTACCCTGATGCCGGAGTTTAACATTCCGGTGCTTGCCGTTTCTGTCAACTATCAAAATGTGGCACCTAACGATATGTCGCGGCTTGTGGTGGAGCCGATTGAAGGGGCTATCATGGGAGTGGAGGGGATCAACTCCCTGGAGTCGAACGTTCGCCAGGGCGGGGCGTTCATTATACTCAGGATGGATCCACGTTCAGATATTCAGCGTGCCGAGTTGAAAATCCGTGAGGCTATAGACCGCATAAGGCCGCAGCTCCCGGCAGAGGCGAACGAACCCGTTATCTTTCAATTTGATCCGGACCGTTCTCCGATCATGGAGCTCAGCGTGGAGTCCAGGGCAATGGGTCTAGATGAACTCCGTCAGCTATCCATCGATTTTATAGAACCGCGTCTGGAGCGAATTCCCGGCGTGGCCTCAGCCGATACGCAGGGCGGGCTTGAACGAAATTTCTTTGTAACACTCGATCCCGACGCGATGGCCCGAAACCGGGTACTTCCCAACGAGGTGGTGAATGCTATCCGAAGTAACAACGTAAATCAGCCGATCGGGAATCTGGTGGCCGACCGCGTCAGCTACAGCATCAGAGCCGAGGCGATCTACCACTCCATCGAAGAGATTCGGTCAACTATTGTTAAGATATCAGAATCCGGAGTTCCTATCCGGGTTTCTGATGTTGCGCGGGTAGAAAACACGTACGCCGATATGGAATCGCTTGAAGAAGTGAACGGCAACAACAGCGTGAAAGTGGAGATCCAGAAACAGTCAGATGCAAACACCCTGGATGTGGCTGAAGCCGTCATTGCACAGATGGCTGCATTCGAAGAAAATCTGCCCGGCAGTGTTACTCTGCAGATACTAAGCAATGAAGGGAAGTTTATACAGGATTCGGTCTCCAATCTTGCACAGTCAGCGCTCATCGCACTTGTTGTTGTGATACTGATTCTGCTGCTCTTTATGGGTGGCTGGCGGATCGCATTTGTGGTGGCGATGAGTATCCCGGTGTCGCTGACCGCCACGTTTGCCGCAATGTATTTTCTTGATATCAGCCTGAACATCATTTCGATTACCGGTCTCGCGCTTGCGATCGGCCTGTTGGTTGACAACTCTATTGTAGTTTCTGAAAGTATCGCCAATAAGCTTGAAAGCGGTCAAAAAAGAATGCAGGCTGCTCTTGAAGGGACTAACGAAGTAGCCGGGGCGCTTTTGGGTTCAACCTTAACAACCCTTGCTGTATTTGTGCCGATTCTTGCCGTTAGTGGTGTAACGGGAACGGTAACCCGCGATCTGGCGCTGACCATTTCCATCGCCATCACAAGTTCTTTTATCGCATCCATTATTTTAATTCCGGTGCTGGCATCACTGCTTCTGAGGCGCGAAGAGTTCGATCGAAAGAGTATGACCTTCAGAGGAATACACTATCTTGAGAAAAATTACGGTCGTATTCTTTTCTGGATTCTGGATCGCAAATATACGGTCGTCATTTTCATTTTAGGTGTGATGATCGGTTCATTCTTCCTTTTCAAAACCATTCCCGGTGAATTTTTTCCCGAAAATGACAGCGGTGAATACAACGTTCGTGTGACGCTTCCCGCCGGGAACCAGCTTTACAATACGGCAACGACACTTCGTGAATATACAGACGAACTCCTTGAAATGGATGAGGTACGGACAGTTATTACCAGTATTGGCCGTCAGAGATGGAGCCGTCAGTCGAACCTCGGCGAGTTGAAGGTGCTGCTTACAGATCAAAGAGAACGCACCAGGACTACTCAGGATATGGTTGAGTTGACGCAGGAGATGTTCCGGTCGCCTGAGGTTGACCTGGATGTGCGCGTGAGCGGTGGCGGCGGAATCCCCACGGGCAGAGATTGGAGCGGAACCGGAATAAGGCTCACTCTGATCGGGCCTGACGTGGATGTTCTGCAGGAGTTTTCAGTTCGTATTGAGGATCGTCTGACTGAAGATGAGAATGTGGTGTCGGTTTCCACAAACAGGAATCGCCCGACCCCGGAACTGCACTATGCGCTGGATCGGCAGAGAATCAGCAGGTTAGATGTTGGTGCGGGTGAGATTGCCAATGCCTTCGGCACCCAGGCCCGCGGTACCCGTGCCGGTTTTTTCCGTGAAGAAGGTCGCGAAATCCCTATCCAGGTAAGAAATGACAGGGACAGGTTCCAAAACAGGGATGATCTTTTCGCACTTGATGTAGTGCAGACAGACGACGTTCGTGTGCCGATACTTGCTGTAGGATCTTTTGAGCTGCACCAGGGCCTTAGCCGGATTTCGCGCCGCGACCGGGAGGTCTACATCGATTTGACGGTGAATGTGCGGGGTGATGTTACCGAATACCGCGAGGTAGTGCGTGAAATGCTGACAAATGATATTGTTCTTCCTGATGGCTACCGTTACGACTTTACAGGCTCTACACGAAGTATTGATGAGAGCCAAAACGAAATGTTCATTGCGTTCATGTTTTCGCTGCTGCTTACCTACATGGTGATGGCCTCCCTGTTTGAAAATCTGCGCGACCCGTTTATCATAATGATGACGGTTCCCCTCGCTTTCTTCGGATCGCTGGTCTTCCTGTTTATCACCAGTACCGCCCTGAGCGTTCCTGCCTACATCGGAATAGTGAGTTTGGTGGGACTTGTGGTGAATAATGGTATCGTGCTGGTGGATTATATCCATCAGTACACGGGCAGAGTTGTGAGCGCCGATAAAGGATACCTCGTAGCTTTTCTGCAGGCTTGTAAACGACGTATGCGGCCAATTCTCCTCACCGCACTAACCACAATCTTCTCGATGATCCCCCTCGCCCTCGAAATCGGTGCCGGCTCTGAAACGTGGAGTCCCCTTGCCCGATCAGTCATTGGCGGACTGACGTTCGCCACAATTCTGACGCTTTTTGTTGTACCTGCAATTGTAGTTGGAATATCCAAACAGCGCAGAGAGTGGGTGGAGAAGAGTTTAAAAGAGCTGAGTAAGTAGGACCTGACCCACCCCTCTGTCTCCCCTCCCTGTGTCGAAAAGCACTCCGCATGGAGGGGAGGACTCCTTCGTTGGGTTTGTAATTTTGAGTGAGTTGGGATATGAAAACCTCTCCTCCGCGGAGGAGACAGGCTCCAAAGCGACAGCCGCAGGCAGAGC
>CAZKIZ010000066.1:0-5277 GCA_964552935.1 uncultured Rhodohalobacter sp.
ATTTAGAGTAGACTGTGCGAGTCAAAATCATCCCACCGGCTGACGGCTGCCCCGAGGGATCACTTTGTGGCAGTTGCCGTCTGTCGGGCAGGTTAAGGCATCTAAGTAGGCTAAACTTGGCATATCTGTTCAACAACAGAAACCATCCACCCCATAGCTTCTTACGATCAAGAGCAAAGTTAGGTAAAAGACAGCCATACTATGTTTTCTGTGGCAGATCCACTCGTCAGCCCGCAACTGCAGCGTGCAGACGAGGGTTATGCAGGCATACTCGCAAACGGTTTCAGTTCCGGGCCGTCGAACTGACCCAGCCGCGCTTTCATCTCTCCCGCTTTAGCAATCATTGCGGCGTTATCGGTGCAGTACTCCCTCGCGGGAATCATCACATTTACCCTCTCTTTTTCGGCCATTGCCAGCACTTTTTTTCGCAGCATGGAGTTGGCGGATACGCCTCCGGCTACCATCACCTCTTTTACACCGGTTTTTCGAATGGCCCGACGGAGTTTGATCACCAACACATCAGAAATAGCGGCTGATACGCTTGCACAGATATCATCCAGGTGTTCCTTGATGAACTCTTCGTCCTGATCCTGCAGATAGTAAAGCACGCTGGTTTTCAATCCTGAAAAGCTGAAATCGAGCCCTTTATTGGCCATTGCCCTCGGGAAATCCACAAACGTCGGATCGCCGGTTTGGGAGTGTCTGTCCACCTGCGGACCGCCGGGGTAAGGAAGATCCAGCATCTTGCCGATTTTGTCGAACGCCTCGCCTGCGGCATCGTCCCTCGTTTTACCAAGCAGGTTATGTTCGAACGGTTTCGGTACATGCACAAGGCGCGTGTGTCCGCCGGATACAATCAGTGCCACAAAAGGAAAAACTTCCTCGTGATCGATAAAATTGGCGTACATGTGCGCGTCGATGTGGTTCACACCTATCAGCGGTTTATCCCACGACAGACTCAACCCTTTTGCAAACCCAAGCCCCACCAGCAGCGATCCCATCAACCCGGGACCTTTGGCCACGGCAATGGCATCGATATCGGGCATCTCCAACCCGGATGTTTCCAGCGCTTGTTCCACCGTAGCCCAGATGGTTTTGTTATGAGCCCGCGAGGCAAGCTCCGGCACCACACCGCCAAACTGCTCGTGCACCGTTTGCGAAGCAATTATATTTGAAAGTATTTTTCCATCCGATAAAACTGCTGCTGCTGTGTCGTCGCACGATGATTCAATTCCGAGAATATTCATGGGTTTAAGATAGGGAATATGGAATCAAGAATTAACTGGTGAGTGGTGTGGGTTTTTGAGCCCCTTCGTAGAGGACGGAAGACGGGGGACCGACGACCGGCAATATCGAATCAGATAATCGAAGATAAAATTTTCTTGTCTAACCCAAATTTCACGGTCATCCGTCCACGGTCCCCGGTCAACAGAATCCTCCGCCACCCGCCCCTCGGTCCTCAGTCTCCAGTCTTCGGTAAATCCAATTCAAGGATAGATCAAATCACTCAGCTCATCCGTCATATCATAAGATATGCCACGACCGGATGTGGAGTTATATGTAATGAGCGAACCATTGTTTATCACGAACGACGACACTGCATGTGGAAGCTGAATGGAATGTATGTAAGACATATCATCCAGGTCGTAAATATCAAGCCAAAAGTCAGCCGTCGATGCATCGTATTCTTCATCATCTATTTCATCACCCCGATACAACGTATAAACAACTAAATTGGAGGTGTCTGGAAGCACTAGAACTGATGATGTACTTGAATATTGTGATGTTGGGGCTACAACACGTCGTCTATTGCCTTCCACCTGTTCTTCAGAACTTGCAATTGTAGAAAAATGAGGTGTTTCAATTTCCCGTATTAACAAGCCATCTTTGATACTAAACACATAGATTATTCCGACATTCATTGGAACATATACAAGATATTGCTCGGTAAGCTCAATCCATCCGTCAAATGCGAACGGGTCATCCCTGGCCTCCTCAATTGTACCAAACTTGAATTGTTCATTACCCTCGTTATCAAAAACAGAAAACAGCTGTTCCGTCATCAGCCACTTCACAACAGCAATGGAATCGTTTGCAGCAACCCGCGTGGGTCTTCTTTCCACTGATACTTCCAATACGTCATCACTGTTGCTCAACGAAAAGCGATTTAATCGCAAGCTTTGCATATCTGCTGTCCAAATATGTTCGTCCGTAGATGAGATGTCACTTATATTTTGAAACTCTCCCGGCCCTCTGCCCTGCCC
Organism: uncultured Rhodohalobacter sp.; assembly: GCA_964552935.1. Taxonomy (GTDB): domain Bacteria; phylum Bacteroidota; class Rhodothermia; order Balneolales; family Balneolaceae; genus SW132. The sequence continues at coordinate 2,265 of CAZKIZ010000066.1, forward strand.
ATTACCGATATTTTTATTATACGTACCATCAGAATTGAACATTTTAACGTAATAGTCGCCAAAATCCGATATAAAAAAATGCTCCTCATTCGCATCCATTGACATTCCGCGATAAACGGTTTCATTGAGCTCATTAATCACTGAATTCTCTTGGTAGACAATATTGTAGACGACTCTATTATGGGTTAATTCAGACCTATTATCAGAACTGCAAGTTTGGATATTTAGGACAACTATGACCAATAGAAGCACAACTATTAGTAGAGAAATGGGGGTTTTAAAAATATTTGTCATAATTAATTAGTTCTTTTTAAGAGACTCTTCCAGAATGAATATAGATACTTCTACTAACACAGTGGTACTTAATACTAAACGTATAGTTATTTTTAGTTAAACACAAAATGTTCTTTATCGAGTATAAAAGGATAAAATGTGTTGCAAGCGTAATATGAATTGTAGAGTTGTAACCGAAAATTCAATTCTGTTGAATACTCAAAACCCCGGTCTCCCGTCCCCCCCCCGGTCCTAAACTCCGTCCCCGGTCTAATCCTCAATCCCCAATTCTGGTCGGCGGCTTCACCTCATCTTTATCCAGATCCCTCGGTACCCGTATTCGCTCCACCATCTCACGAATCTCAACCGGCGGTGCTTTCGTAAAGCGGCTGACACTCACGGCGATCACCAGGTTAATGATCATTCCAAGCGTGCCAATCCCCTCGGGTGATATTCCAAAGAGCCAGTTCTCCGCATTGTTCAGTTCCGGAAACATAAATGCAAAGTAGATGATATATCCAGCCGTAAACAGAATTCCGGCAATCATGCCGGAGATTGCTCCTTCCTTATTCATTCGGTTAGAGAAAATGCCAAGCAGTATAGCCGGGAAGAACGATGCGGCCGCCAGTCCGAACGCAAAGGCTACCGTTTGGGCCACAAAACCGGGTGGGTTAATCCCAAAATAACCAGCTACGATCACGGCCCCTCCTGCAGCCACCCGGGCAAACAGGAGTTCCCGCTGCTGTGTGATATCAGGTACAAATGTTCGCCGGATCAGGTCGCGGGCTACGGCAGTTGAAATCACCAGAAGCAGGCCGGCCGCTGTGGAGAGTGCCGCTGCAAGTCCGCCCGCCGCAACCAGGCCGATCACCCAGTTGGGAAGCTGCGCAATTTCGGGATTTGCCAGGACCATGATATCCTGATCGATATAAAGCTCGTTGGTTTCAGCATCGGGCGTATAGTTGATAATGCCGTCCCCATTTTTGTCATCAAACTCAATCAACCCGGTCTCTTCCCATGATGTAAACCATTCCGGAACTTCACTGTAGGGAGCATCTTTCACCGTGTCGAGCAGGTTGGCCCGGGCAAATCCGGCAACGGCCGGGGCGGTGGTGTAGAGAATAGCGATGAAGAGCAGAGCGTATCCCGCAGAGATTCTGGCATCACGTACTTTCGGCACGGTGAAAAACCGCACGATTACATGCGGAAGCCCGGCTGTACCCACCATCAGCGCGGCGGTAATGAAAAAGACATCAATGGTGGATTTTGAGCCATCGGTGTAGGGATCGAAACCCATCTCCTTGCTCAATCCATCAAGACGATCGAGCAGATACTCGCCGGAGCCATCGGCCAGGGTCCCTCCAAACCCGATTTGAGGAATGATATTTCCGGTCATCAGCATGGAGATGAAAATCGCCGGTACGAGATAGGCGAATATCAGAACGCAATATTGTGCCACCTGCGTGTAGGTGATCCCTTTCATTCCACCCAGAACGGCGTAGAAAAAGACAATCACCATCCCGATAAAGACTCCTGTCGTGATTTCAACTTCTAAAAACCTTGAAAAGACAATTCCCACCCCGCGCATCTGTCCCGCTACATAGGTAAAAGAGATAAACACGGCACAAACCACAGCAACCATGCGCGCCGCTGTGGAGTAATAGCGATCACCCACAAAATCGGGAACAGTGAATTTGCCAAATTTTCTCAGGTAAGGAGCCAGTAAAAGAGCAAGCAGCACGTATCCGCCGGTCCAGCCCATCAAGTATACCGAGCCGTCGCGCCCCATAAAGCTGATCAGCCCCGCCATGGAGATAAACGATGCAGCCGACATCCAGTCAGCGGCTGTGGCCATTCCGTTGGCGAGGGGTGATACTTTTCCACCCGCAATGTAGAAATCGCCCGTGGTTCCCGCGCGCGACAGGTAGGCGATACCGATGTAGAGCGCAAAGGTCAGGCCAACGATCAGAAATGTCCATCCCTGAATGCCCATCACACCTCGTCAAATTCAAATTTGCGGTCGAGGCGGTTCATCAGGTATACATACACAAAGATGAGAAGGACAAAAACGTAGATGGAGCCCTGCTGGGCAAACCAGAAACCGAGCTTGAAGCCCCCAAACCGGAACTGATCGAGCCAGTCCACGAGCAGGATACCCGCTCCGTAAGAGACAACAAACCAGATAGCCAGCAGAATGGCCAGGTAGATGAGGTTTTGCCGCCAATACTGTTGGGCTTTTGTTTTCATGCAAATGGATTTTTCAATCCATTATTATAGCTAAACGGAAGATCATTGGCAAAAGCTAAAGAATTAGAAGTGATGCGCGATAAAGACCTGTGACTCTAAACTCAATTGGTAAAATTTGAATTTAAAAAGTCCCCCTTAATGAATACTTCAATTAAATTAGTAATCGATCCGAAGTTATGAACCTTTTCAGCCTCAATATTGATAACCTGCGTCTCTGGCTTACGTGGGAGCTATCGGCAAGTGTGCTTTTCGCTTTAAGTTTTTTCAGAATAGTGGCGCTCTTCATTTTAGGGCCGGTTATTCTCTTGTTTATTCCCATTTTAATTGGCACGCTGTTTCTTGAAAAGCGATTTGGCTGGCTGCTTTTCTTCGGACTTTTTGTACTGACTCCTTCCGTACTAATCTACCTCATCATCGATTTCGGCTCATGGAATTTTGCGCTTCAGTTTGTGCCGATCGGCCTGTTTTTCTTCTACTGCTTTCTGCTGAAGCT
>CAZKIZ010000066.1:5377-11564 GCA_964552935.1 uncultured Rhodohalobacter sp.
AAAAATAGCCCCACCGGATATCCGATGGAGCTATTTAGATTCTATTTAGAGTTAATTCAATAACTCAAACTGCGCACGCTTACTTCTTCTCGTCTTCGTCGTCAACCACTTCGAAGTCCGCATCAACGGCATCATCTTCTTCAGCTTCTGCCTCCGCAGATTCACCCTGTGCCTTGGCACCGGGTTCGCCTTCGGCCTGCTGTTCGTCTGCAGCTGCCTGGTAGATCTCCTGAGATGCAGCAGCCCACGCGTTGTTCAGTTCTTCTATAGCACCTTCGATTTCTTCAACGTTCTCCTCTTTATGGAGCGCATCGAGCTTATCGAGTGCTTCCTGAATCTTGGTTTGATTGCCTTCAGAGATTTTGTCTTTATTCTCATCGAGCTGTTTCTTGGTTGAGAACAGAAGTGAGTCCGCCTTGTTCAGCGTTTCGATCTTCTCACGAACTTTCTTGTCTTCCTCAGCGTGCTCTTCGGCAGCTTTCTTCATTTTTTCAACTTCCGAATCGGTCAGACCTGAGCTCTGCTCAATGCGGATGCTCTGCTCTTTTCCGGTACCTTTATCCTTGGCACTTACGTTCAGAACGCCGTTTGCATCAATATCGAACGTCACTTCAACTTGCGGTACACCGCGTGGTGCCGGTGGAATTCCGTCGAGGTGGAATCGTCCGAGTGTTCGGTTATCCTGTGCCTGGGCGCGTTCACCCTGCAGAATGTGAATTTCCACGCTGCTTTGATTGTCGGCAGCCGTTGAAAAGGTCTCTTTCTTGCTGGTAGGAATAGTTGAGTTACCTTCAATCAGTTTCGTCATCACACCGCCAAGTGTTTCAATACCGAGCGTAAGCGGAGTCACATCAAGAAGTACAACATCATCCACGTCACCGGTGAGTACGCCACCCTGTATTGCTGCTCCAACAGCCACAACTTCATCCGGGTTTACACCTTTGCTTGGATCTTTTCCGAAGAACTCTTTTACAACTTCCTGGATTTTTGGAATTCGTGTAGATCCACCTACAAGAATTACCTGGTCTACTTCACCTTTTTTCAAGCCTGCATCCTTCAGCGCTTTTTCGCACGGCTTAATGGTTCGCTTGACCAGATCGTCTACGAGCTGCTCAAACTTGGCTCGCGTGATATCAATATTCAGGTGCTTTGGTCCTGCATCAGTTGCGGTAATGAACGGCAGGTTCACGTTGGTTTTTTGTGAACTTGAGAGCTCAATCTTCGCTTTCTCAGCCGCATCTTTCAGCCGCTGCATCGCCATCGGATCTTTTCTCAGGTCGATGCCTTCATCTTTCTTAAACTCATCAGCCAAAAACTTAATCAGGCGCTGATCGAAATCATCACCACCAAGGTGCGTATCTCCGCTGGTTGATTTTACTTCAAACACACCGTCGCCCAGATCAAGGATCGATACATCGAACGTACCTCCACCGAGATCATAAACCACAATCGTCTGATCTGTTTCTTTCTTGTCAAGCCCGTAAGCAAGAGATGCGGCAGTCGGCTCATTTATAATTCGTTTGATATCCAGTCCGGCAATTTTACCGGCTTCCTGGGTAGCTTTACGCTGAGCATCATTAAAGTAAGCAGGCACGGTTACGACCGCTTCCGTCACTTTTTCGCCAAGATACTCTTCAGCAGTTTGCTTCATTTTCTGCAGCACCATTGCAGAAATTTCCTGCGGAGCATAGAGGCGATCATCAATTTTCACCCTTGCAGTGCCGTCGTCACCCTTCACTACTTTGTACGATGCCTGGCTGCTCTCTTCGGCAATCTCATCAAACATCCGTCCCATAAATCTCTTAATAGAGGAGATTGTTTTTTCCGGATTGGTAATCGCCTGACGTTTAGCGGGCGCTCCAACCAGTCTCTCTCCATCTTTTGAAAAAGCCACAACGGATGGGGTTGTTCGTCCACCCTCTGCATTTTGAATAACAACCGGTTCGCTGCCCTCCATAACGGATACACATGAATTGGTTGTTCCTAAATCGATTCCTATAATCTTACCCATAATATTACCTGTCTGTTTTCTTATTTTTAATGTTCTTTAGTTGATCGGAATGGAATTCACTTCAGAATCTCCACTCCCTTTTTTTGATATTCTTACAGTCAACACACCGTTTTTAAACGAAGCTTCTACTGATGATGTGTCTGCGTGATCGGGAATCGAGAAAGACCTGATAAATGATCCCTGGGCTCGCTCCTCCCTCTTCAGCATTTCATCATTTTCGAGATAGAGTTCCCGGGTGCCTTCAATCTTCAGAACCCGGTCCTTCAGAGTTACTTTCACCTGCTCTTTTTCTATCCCCGGCAGATCAGCCATAATGGTGAACTGCTTATCGCTTTCAACAATATCACAAGCGGGTGAAAAATCACGGCCATCGGCATCAGGTGCCAATCGTTCAACAAACTGCTGAATTTCTCGCCCGAGTGAAGTAAGCTGTTTTTCTATGTCGACTTTAATGCTGTTCATATAATTTGATTGATTTACATCTATATGAGCAACCACAATGCCAATATGAGACATCGCATCATCTCACTGACGTATTGACATAGAAAAACTTTGGCCGTAGGTGCGTTGCCAGTTTGACGTAATCAGGTAAGCTTCATTCCGTCAATTCCGGAGGTTAGTCAGACACTCTGGTCAGGTCAGACCAGAAATCCGGATAGCTGATAGATGTGCAATCAGCATTCAGAACGGTCGACGGCCCAGGTGCGAGTGTAGAAAGAATAGCCGCTGCCATCGCCATTCTGTGATCGTGATAAGATTTGTGTTCGGCAGGAATGGGCCGGAATTCAGGGTCTCCGTTAATCTCAATACCGTCATCAAAAAGAGTGGCATCTGCTCCGGCTTTTGTCAGAATTTCGAACATTGCAGACAGGCGATCGGTCTCTTTATGGCGCAACTCTTCTGCTCCACGAATGGATGAGCGACCGTCAGCAAAACAGAACGCAACCATAAGTATGGGAAGTTCATCGATGCAGTTTGGAATCAGCTTTGGATCCAGGTTGATGGCCTTCAGTTCAGATGATGAAATCTTCATATCCGCAACCGGTTCGCTCCCCTGCATTCGCTCATTTGAAAGTTTAATGTCGGCACCCATCTGCTGCAGAATATGCAGAATGCCGGTACGGCTTGGGTTGATGCCAACATTTTCAAGTTTCAACACGCTGTCAGGCTGAATTGCGGCTCCAGCCATCCAGAACGCAGCTGCTGAGAAATCGCCCGGCACTGTATAATTTTGGGGCGGAATCGTATCTGCAAGACTGCTTCGGATTATCTTGCCCTGGCCAAACGGTTCTGATTTCAGGTTCAGCAGGCGCTCGGTGTGATCTCGGCTGGGCGTTTGCTCCACAACTTCTGTTGGCGTTTCTCCAAAAAGCCCGGCGAGTAAAACAGATGATTTTAACTGGGCGCTGGCGATCGGCAGAGGGTATCGCATCGGTTTAATGCCGTTGTGAGGCGCTACGTTAATGGGCGCAAATTCATCATCCCTGGCGGTAACAGATGCTCCAAGTGCGCGCAGCGGCTCTATAATTCGCTTCATGGTACGGCCCGATAGAGAGTCGTCGCCGGTAAGCTCGGCCTGAACGCCCGCGCCTGCAAGAATACCGGTCAACAGCCGCATGGTCGTCCCGGAATTTCCGCAATCAAGAGGTCCATCAGGAGTCTTTAATCCGCTGCGGCCTGCTCCCTGAACTGTTATCCTGTTTCCATCCTTGCGGATCTTCACGCCCAGCTGCTGAAGGCAGTGAAGCGTGCTGGCAGGATCGGCGGCAGAAGAGTAATTTTCAATTGTGCTCTCCTCTTCAGAGATCGCGGCAAAAAGTGCTGAACGGTGTGAAATTGATTTGTCAGGTGGTAGTGTAATGGTTCCGTTGAGTCCCGATGCGGGTTGTACGGTTTCAGTCATCTTGCCCTAATTTCTGTCTAAAAGTTGTTGTGCTTTTTCGGCACCGGTTGTATTGGGATACGTATCAACAATGGAGTTTAAAAGAGCAAGTGCATCACCGCGTCTTCCTTCACGAATATAAATTTCGGCCGTTTTATACTGGGCTTCTGCAACCCAAACGTCGTACGCTTCAAACAGAACCCGAACTTTGGAGAACTCTTCCTGCGCCTGTTCACGGTTACCCGCCTCCATGTAAGATACCCCAAGCATGTATTGAGCTTCTGCACCAACTGCCGTTGTGTTGTTTCCGGCTACCATCGAGAAGAATCGGCGTGCTTCTTCGGTACGCCCATCCTCCAGGAGAACTTTCCCGAGACCGGTTCTGGCCGCGTCGTTTCCTTCATTTATCGACAGAACTCGCTCAAAATGCTGCCGCGCTGAACCGGTATCACCCATTCCAAGGCTGGCTCTTCCCATTCCAAGATACGCCTCCTGCTGAAACCTGGAATCTTTATCTGCTAGCTGCTGAAATGCCGACTCCGAGTCCTCGTAATTTCCCCTCTCAAGCAGTATCTGACCCAGCTCCGCAAGTGCGGGAGCGGCTCTGTCTGAATTCGGGAAATCATCTACAATAGTTCTGTAAGCTTCAGCGGCATCAGCAGGGCGACCCATACGGAGATAGGCATCCGCCAGGTTAAAATACGCCTCCGGCATCATCGATTCGTTATTGGTAATCCGCAGATACTGCCTGAACTCCGCAACGGCAGCATCGTAATTCCCTGACTGCAGCGTATTTTCTGCCTGCCGAAACCGCAAGCGATCTGCCGTGGCCGATGTAGGATTTTCGTCCAAAAAATCCTCCAGAACGTCGGTACTCTGATCTTCACGTCCCGCAGACAGCTGAGCAAACTGAATTCCATTTATCGCCTCCAAAATGTATCTGCTGCCCGGATATCCATCTAAAACCCGTTTGTACTCTTCGATAGCACGCTCGTAGTCACCCGCATTGTAATAAGAGTCGCCAATATTATATTGTGCCCTTGCAGCCCACTCCGTACCGGGGAACCGTTCGATTACTGTTCTGAACTCTTCAACTGCCTGATCGTAATTGCCGGTGTTCAGGTAGATATAGGCAACGTTATACTGAGCCTGCTCCCGCAAACTGCTGAAGGGGTAAATCCTGAGCATTCGCCGGAACTGGGTTACCGCCTCGAAATTCCTGTTCATTCTGTAATAGCTGTTGGCAACCTGGAACATGGCGTAGTCTCCGCCCGGCTCGGCCCCGATCGTTCTGTTGTAGTATTCCAGCGCTTCACGATAGTTACCCTGTGCGTAAAAGGCATCACCAATTCGTAGCTGTGTGTCCGTGTCGTAGGGAAAGAGGGCTATGGACGGAGGATCATAATTTTCCAGAAAATCGATTAGCGGTCCCGTTGCGTTTTCGTAATCGCCCATTTTAAAATAGGCCCAGCCAAGCGCATATTTGGCTGCCCCAATCAGTTCGTGATTTGGATTATTCTCCACGAAACGCCGATACTGAGCCGATGCAGGGCCAAAGTTCTCATATTGAAAATGGGAATCTGCACTCCAGAAAAGAGCTTCTCTGCCGAGGTCGCTGTCAGGCCATTCATTGTAGACAGCCTCAAACTCCGGCTGTGCCTGGCGATACGCCTGGTTGCTGTACCGAACCCACGCCATCTGAAACCGTGACTGGCGCTTCAGTGCGTCATCAAGGTCTGTCAGTTCACTGGCAAGCTCAAAGGTTTCGAGTGCCCGCGTATATTCAGAATTGGCAAAATAGACTTCACCCAGAAAGGTGAGTACCTGGCCGGGATTTTGAAGATTATCCAGGTTTCTTGCCAGCGGCAAAAGGGCGTCGATAGCTTCGCCGTAGAGCCCCACTTCAAAAGCGGTAACGCCCCATTCGTAACGCGCCTCTTCAAAAAAGATTCCGCCGGCAAACCGATTTCCAAACTGCCTGAAGGCGTCCAAAGCCTGCTGATATCTTCCTGCAAGCTTATTATTTACCGCTTTGTAGTAAAGTCCTTTTCGGGCTACTTCATCGGTTCCTACTGCTGCTTTTCCAAATGCGTCGGCTGCCCAATGATAAATTTCCTGCTTATGATACACCCAGCCCAACCCGTAATGGGCAATTCTGGCCTGCTCTTCGTCATCGGCCCGGTTGATATACATCCGGTAGAACCGCGTAGCATTCTCAAAATCGTTTTGCGCGTTATAGCTTTCAGCAATCAAGTAAACAGCCTTCAGCCGAGTAGTTTCGTCAAGCAATGGAA
>CAZKIZ010000067.1:0-11535 GCA_964552935.1 uncultured Rhodohalobacter sp.
ACTACGGCGATCACGGCACTACGTATGGCGGAAATCCGCTGGCGTGTGCGGCGAGTCTCGCAGCGGTCCGAACGATTCTGGATGAAGGTTTGATGACACAGGCAACGGAAAAAGGTGCCTATCTCGTAAAACAGATAAAAGAGAAGACCGACGGGCTGGGATTTGTGAAAGAGATTCGCGGCAAGGGTTTGATGATCGGCGTTGAGCTAACCATGGAGGGCAAGCCTGTGGTGATGGAGATGCTCGATCATTATGTCATATCAAACGTAACGATGGATACTACAATCCGCATCGTACCGCCGCTGGTGATCACATATGAAGAGCTGGACCGGTTTGTGGATGTGTTTGTTGCGGCGATGAAAACCTGCGCAAAATAGGCTTCGTCGGATCCCGAAAACTTTTGGGACTTTTTTCGTCCGACGAGTTTTAAGGCTTCAAACAGCTTTGTGTTTCTTAACCGCAGTGGCGCGGAGGCGCAGAAGGTGGGTGTTACGCGGTTGCTGTGGCAATAATCTGGAAACCACAACGAGCTCAAAGGAACGCGAAGAGTTCGACAGGCTGCGGTGGAATCGTCTATCAGAAAGGCAGGTCTGTATTGTCGTTTTCAGATTTATCTTTTTCTGTTTCTGAATTTATTTTATCCCACTCCTCATGAGTCAATCCGTAAGGCAATCCATTTGAAGTGTAGCCTACTATATAACCCAAATATTCATCACTCTCTACCATAGAATCATTTTGAGATTTCCCTTTCCAGAATTTCTTTTTATCGCGCACTCGTTTCTTACTCATTTTATCTTTGTTTTCACTGATACGATCAGAGAACTTTATTGAGGTCTTGTTTTCCAATAATCGCCATTATTTCAACAGTATCATTCTCTATTCTGAAGTATATACTGTCAACTCCACAAACACATCGTCTATATCCATTTTTTATATAATCAACTGATTCAAAAGAAAATGGTCGTTTAGCAATGATCTCGAAACAATTAAAAAACGCATAGAAGTATTTATCAGCCTGTGATATTCCAAACTTTTCAACTCCGTAATGGTGGATCCTTACCAGATCGTTCCTCGCTTCATTACTTAATCGATAGTTAGCCATTAAGTAATGACTTTGAATGTTCTAGAATCTGTTCTTTTGATTCATCAGTAAATCCGCCAGCCTCAGATTTCTCTAACTTCGCTCTGATCCAGTTTAACTGAATTTGCTGTTTTCGAGCCTGCCTGATTAAATCATTCACAAGTTCACTTTTGCTGGAGTACTCTTCATTTTTTACTTGTGCCTTTAACCATTCATCATTTGGCTTCGTAAGGGATATACTTTGTCTTGCCATAGAAATCTGTTTTTGATGCAAATTTACACCAAAAACGAATCGCCCGCAACTTTAGAGCTTTAAGGGTTTGAACCGCAGTGGCGCTGAGGCGCAGATGTTGGGTGTACAGTGGAGATCATCTGATTCCTCTTAGATTCCAATATTGTCTGGGTTCTGTCTTGTGTCCCATACTCTTAATGTCTGAATTTCATCAGCCTTAACTCTGTAGAAAATTTTGTAGTCCCCTACATTTTTGGCTAATACTTCGCGATAATTCGTAGGTGTTCCAATTTGCGGAAAAATGGAGATTATATAAGCTGATTTCTCGAAAAGTTCTTCCAGCTTTTCAGGGTAAGTGTTGGATTGATTGTGCTCAAGCCAGAATTTGTAGATATTTGTTCGATCAATTAAGGCTCTGTTTGTCCATCTTATATTTTTAGCCATTTTTTAACGAGTTGACTGGCTTCACTATTCGAATGCAGATTTCCGGACTCGGCATCTTCAATCCCCTCATCAATTGCTGCTTTCTCATTGCTGGTCAATTGATGAAAATGATCGATTTCATGCTCCAGTTCAATCGCCTGCAGAAGTTTGTCCAATAGTTGAGGGTCATTAATATCATTGACCCGAGCTATGATCTTTTTTTTGATATCCATACTCATAAACATAGTTCATAGTTTAGAAACTTTCCATTCCTATTTATAATGAGCTTTGAATCTCCTATAGTGGGTAAACCGCAGGGGCGCAAAATCGCAGATAGTGGAAGTGTTGCTGGGGGGTTGTTACAAGTGATTTACTATACAGCACGGACTCGACAGTCGAAAACCCAATCGACAGTCGAGAGCAGTATCACCTCTTCTTATTCCCGGTGGTGTTTATTGGCAGCCGGTATACGTTATCACTTCCGGTGATAAAGAGAATATCAGACTCTTCTCCGCCCCACTCAAGGTTGGTAACCTGCTCGTTAAATGTAATCAGATTGATCTGCTCACCGTTGCTGTTTAAAATCGTAATTCCTGCCGGGCCTGTAGAGTAGAGATTTCCCTGCATGTCGGTCACCATTCCATCGGCGGCGCCCATTCCACTGCCCATCTCACCTACATTTGCAAACAGCTCAGGAGAATGAGGAACGCCATCTCCGTCTACTTCAAAAACGAGGATATCACCTGTTTCTGAATCATTGAGAAAGAACCGGTTTTCATCAGCCGAAAAGACAAGTCCATTGGGATAATTAAACTCATCATAGATGATGGATAAACCGCCCTCCGGTGTCAGCATATAAACACCGCTGAACTCGAGCTCCCGGTCTTCACTGCTCACGCCAAACGGCGGATCGGTAAAGAAGATGTTTCCGTTTGAGTGTACGGCAATATCATTCGGGCTGTTCAGACGCCGCCCTTCATAACTATCTGCAATAACGTTCAAATCGCCATCTGCCGTCAGGCGCGACACCCGGCCGGCATGTTGTGCAAGCAGAATGGACCCGTCAATATCAGCCTGTATTCCGTTTGAGTTTCCGCTCGGCTCAAGATAAACATCCACCCCCTCCTGCTCCGACCAGCGGTAGACCCGGTTTGCCGGGATATCACTGAAAATCAGGTATCCGTCAGAATGCCAGTATGGGCCTTCCGTAAAATCAAATGGACCGGCAATCACCTCAGGTTCGGTTCCTTCAATTAGCAGAGGCCCGGACTCTTCCTGTTGCTGATCTTCCTGAGCGCAGGAAAAAAGGAATAATGAAAGAGATAAAATCACGAAAGCTGAAAGTAGTTTATTCATGGTATTGGCTTGTTAGAAATTGGTTTATGAAGAATGAACATACACAATTTTACTGAAAAACCGAGAGTGCAGACGCCGGTTTGAAATCAGTTATTGATAAGACAGACTGTCAACCGGATCACCGGCGTTTCCAGAGTAGATTTTAACGGGTCTTATTACTTCTGGAAATAGAGTGAATCAGCACTCTGCCTCTGATAATTTTGAGGCGAAATCATTACTCATTGACCTGCAATGGTATACGGATACTTTTTGAATAACGAGCATCTACCCCTACTTTAATAGCGTTAAACGACATCTCACAGACTTTTAAAAGGTCTGCCTCATGTACTATTACAATCAGTTAAGTGGTTTTGATATCTACTTGCTGCTAACTCACTCTCAAAGGTTCCATTGACTAAATTACCATGCAAGATCGCACTTTTTTTAAGCGGCACCTCCTCTCCGTTTTGAATATCAAAAGCACATATACCTTAGCCTTGATGCTGGTTCTGACCACAGCGTTATCAACAGTTGCCAAGGCGCAAACCGCTTCGGTAGGGCAGGGCAGCTACAGCACAACACTGTCTGGAAACCAGCAGGGGCCAAGCCTTCAGGACGGTCAGCCCGCCTTTCCAATGATATCAGAATCATTCACTCAACCTGTTCAAACAAACAACTTCTGGAGCAGTCTCCTCTATCCTTTCTTCGGTGATCGCCATTCCGGTTTCTTATACGCGCATCCACTCGCTTTGAAAGCAGCCGCAAGCGGTATGCAGCTCGGGTATACTTCGCAGGCTGTTGTGAATGACAGGGACTATATCTTCCCTTACGTCCATCACATGACCGTGGGGGTGAATGGGCTAAATACGCCCGAGACAAATACTCTCAAATATAGCGACTGGACCGTGACAGCCGAATGGCAGAATAATGGTCGCGAATTGCTTGCTACCTTTGGGCACGGACTGCCTTTTGTTTACTTCGAGATAAACGGCGGTGATGCAATTATCAATCCCAACGGTACTCCTGCCGTTTGGTACCAGGAAGGGGAAGTGCTGGGTATTTCCATTAATGGCGAGCATTACGGACTTTTTGCCCCATCCGGATCGCAATGGACCACTGGTAATCAAATAACATCATCACTTAATGGAAAAACGTTTCTCTCTGTTGCTGTACTACCGGACAATGATCCGGAAACTCTTGAATATTTTCGGAAACGAGCTTACGCATTTGTTACGGACACCCGTGTAAACTGGCAGTATGATGAGTCCAACGCTACGCTCAAGAGCGAATATACCTTTGAGACAACACTGCGCGACAGTTCAGAAGGTAACCTGGATGAAATTCTAACTGCGCTATATCGCCATCAGTGGCTGAGCGTTGAAGAAACACTAACCGGCTATACCTACAACTCTCCGCGCGGCGAGATGAAGCTTTTTGCGGGCAATACATTTTCTACGGCGCGGCACTTTTCTGGCATTTTACCATCCCTGCCTGATGCAGGCAACTACAACCGTTCACAGCTTCTGCAATTTGTTCAAGAAGCAGCTAATGGTAATCTCGGCGGTGGGCCAACCTACCAGAACGGTAAGGATATGGCGCGGTTTGCCCATCTCATTCACATTGCCGATCAGCTGGGTGAGCAGGCAGAGGGGGCCAAAGAGCAGCTTATAAGCAAACTTAAAAACCGGCTCGAAAACTGGTTTACTGCCGGTGGAGGGCAAGAGTATGTCTATAGCTCTACGTGGAATACACTTACCGGGTATCCCTCGGATCACGGGGCAAATACACAGATCAATGACCATCATTTCCATCACGCCTATGCAATCATGAGTTCAGCAACAATTGCAAGGTTTGATCCGGAGTGGGCAGCGCAGGAAAACTGGGGCGGGATGGTGAATCTGCTGATACGTGATGCGAACAACTGGAGCCGGGATGACGATATGTTTCCCTTTTTACGCTCTTTTGACGTCTACGCCGGACACTCCTGGGCTGCAGGTCATGGCGCATTCGGAGACGGCAACAACCAGGAGTCAAGCTCGGAAGCTATGAACTTCGCTTCGGCCGCCATCCTTTGGGGAGAGATTACCAATCAGCCTGAAATTCGGGATCTGGGGATCTATCTGCACACAACCGAGTCCGCTGCGATTGATCAGTACTGGTTTGATGTAGATGAAGAGGTCTTTCCACCGAATTACGCCTACAATGCGCTGGGAATAGTGTGGGGAAATAAAGGGAATCACACTACCTGGTTTGGCCTTGAGCCTGAGTTTATTCACGGAATCAATATTCTGCCAGTACACAGCGGATCGTTCTACCTGGCCCGAAATCCTGAATATGTCATTCAAAATTTTGAAGCGGCGGCATCAGCAAGCGGAGGAGAAATTTCTCTTTGGAAGGACATTTTTTGGAAGTATCTCTCCATGGCTGATGCAGACCGTGCCTTGAGTAAACTTCAGGCCGACCCTAATTATGAACGCTTCGACGGTAATTCACGCGCTCATACTCTTCATTGGATCCACAATATGAAGCGAATGGGGCAGCCTGACTTTTCCGTTTATGCCGATATTGCCACATATGCGGTTTTTCGAAACAGCGAGGATGAACTCAGTTATGTAGCTTTTAACGCTTCCGATATTCCGAGAACGGTAACATTCTCGGACGGTTTTTCAATGGAGGTGGGCCCGCGGGAATTGAAAGCTGAACTCTCCGATGAGACTGCCGATACTGGCGATGACGTGATCGAATTTCCCATCCGGTTCAACAATGACGCCATTGACTGGGATAATGCCTTCCAAAACTTTGACGGCGGGGTAAGTAGTATAGTGGCCAATCCCGATCCAACGGGAATAAATCAAACCGATCGGGTGGCGCGAATGATTAAAAACCAGGGACAGCCCTGGGGAGGAACCCTCCTAACCCTGTCGGAAGAGATTGACACCTCCGAACAACTTAGCATTTTAGTATGGGCACCGCGCGAAGAGAGCTCACTGCTTTTTAAAATTGAAAACTCAGATAATCCTGATCAAAACTTTGAGGTAAATCAAACCATAACTGTAAGTGGTGAATGGGTGGAACTAACCTACGATCTTTCGGGTGCAAACCCCGACTTTAGCTACGATAGCGTCGTACTTATTTTCGACCTTGGGACCATGGGTGACGGCAGCGAGGGTTTTACCTGGTACTACGACCAAATCGGCTATCTGAGCGCCACAAGCAGCGAATTAGAAAGAGAAATTCCCGCCACTGTTGAGCTCAGCCAAAACTACCCCAATCCATTTAATCCAACTACTCAAATCAGCTACTCCCTTCCCGAATCGATGGAGGTGAATCTGGATGTATATAATGTAACGGGTCAAAGAGTGGCAACTTTAGTAAGCGGTCAGCAAAGCTCCGGGTTTCATACCGCTACTTTTGATGCAGACCGGCTATCAAGCGGAATCTATTTTTATCGATTGACGTCCGGCAACTATTCAGAGACAAAGAAAATGCTGTTAGTGAAGTAACAGAGTCATAAACCTCTCAGGCAGGAGACCTGATCGAAGTAGTACAATGATACTTCTTTGATTTTCAGGGCTTGGAACTAACGAAGCAGAACCGCATCTAGGTCAAAATTCCTTTAATTGACAATACCCAACTACGCAAACACATCCTTTATCTTCGAAAAGAAGCCTTTTTCGCGGCTCTTGGCGCTTTTGGGATCAAAGTGCTTGTTGCCTCTGAGAGCTTCGATATGGTTCCGTTCGCCATCAGAGAGATCTTTAGGCACGTACATATTTACTTTGATGAACTGATCGCCCTTGCCGGCGTTGTTCAATCCTTTTATTCCCCGCTCCTTCATACGAAGCAGTTTACCGGGTTGTGTTCCGGGTTCAATCTTCAGTTTGGCTTTTCCTTTCAGTGTCGGGACTTCCACTTCTGTTCCAAGAACGGCGTCGGGTATGCTCAGCGTCAGATCGTAATAGATGTCGTTCCCGTCTCTCTCAAAATGCTCATGCTCTTTCTCTTCGATAAGCACAATCAGGTCTCCGGGTTCACCACCGCGCACACCGGCATTGCCCTGGCGGCGAAGCGTAATGTAGTTTCCGTTGGAAACACCTGATGGAATGTTCATTTTCACTTTCTCTTCACCGCGCGTTCGGCCTTCACCATGGCACGACTCACACTTATTGCGAATAATACGCCCCTCGCCGCGGCAGTTCGGGCACGGCTGGACATTTACAAACTGGCCAAACATCGTTTTTGAAACCTGCCGAACTTCTCCCATGCCGTTGCATGTGCTGCACGTTTCGAAATCAGATTCGGTTTCAGCACCGGTTCCGCTGCACTCGCCGCATTTTTTATACTTCTTAACCTTGAGCGTTTTTTCCGCTCCTTCGGCAATCTCTTCAAGCGTCAGAGACACGCTCAGTTTCATATCAGCGCCGGGCTGACCCTGACTGGCTCGTCTTCGGCTGCGTCCCCGCTGACGTCCACCGCCAAACGGATCGCCACCGCCAAAAATGTCGCTGCCAAATATATCACTGAAACGGCTGAATATATCCTCAAAATCGGCATTTCCGAAGTCAGATGCCCCGCCATAACCGCCGCCGTTCATTCCTGCGTGGCCAAACTGGTCGTACCGCTGGCGCTTCTGAGGATCGCGTAAGATTTCATACGCCTCAGACGCCTCTTTAAACTTTTTCTCGGCTGACTCATCCCCTTCATTTCTATCGGGGTGATATTTCATAGCCAGCTTACGGTAGGCCTTCTTCAGTTCACTATCCGATGCGTCTTTGCTGACACCTAAAACTTCGTAATAATCGCGTTTTGACATAAACTATACTTAACTTATTCGCTTACAATTACTTTTGCGTGGCGGATGGTTTTATCACCAATCCTGTACCCGTTTTCAAGAACCTGCAGCACGGTGCCGCTTTCAACAGAATCGTCGTCTGCTTTTTGCCGCAGCATGGCGTCGTGCAGATCAACATCAAACGGTACGCCATCCTCGTCTATTCGTTCAACACCATATTTCTGGAGAACATCCTCAAATTTATTGGCAACCATCTTGATGCCATCCAGATAGGTAGGCTCGGCATTTGCTTCTTCCATTGCGTTTAGCGTCCGAAGCAGATCATCATTTACGGGGAGGAACGACTCAACAGCTGCGCGGCGCGCATTTTCAAAAGTTTGAACACGATCACGCTCAAGGCGTTTTCTCATATTCTCCATTTCTGCAGCCTTTCGAAGCTGTGTATCTTTTACTGACTGAACTTCATCTTTCAGCTCTTCAATCATCTGCTGCTGTTCGTTTATCAATTCCTGCTGTTCTGCAAGAAGCTCAGTGTCTTCAGATTCTTTCACAGACGTTTCCTGCTCTTCAGCCGCCTGCTTATCTTCATTCTTACTCATAAAATTAAAATCGAAATTTAAATACTTTGACATTTGTATATGTAACAGGCAAATAACATGCCAACACAGCCGATTCAGACATATGGTGTCAATCTTACGCCTGTGCGGCCATGCACGACAAATTTACCCTTCGTGGAAGAATTCAATCATATTTCCATCCGGATCAGAAGCAAACACAAATCGTCCCTTCTTACGGTTTGCCGGGCCGCTCAGTATAGTAACTTCATTATCCCTGAGATATTTAGCCATCTCGTCAACTTCTTCAGGTGAGTTCAGATAAAACCCGATGTGATCAACACGAAAATCTCTCGAATTCGGATCGTAGCTGGTTTCCGCTTCTACAATCACAAGAGTATCTTCTTCGCCAATTTTATAGACGGCCATACTCTGCCCCATTTTACGTACCTGTTCAAATCCGAGTACGGAGCCGTAAAACTCCTCTGAACGCTCTATTTCGTTCACCCGGATGGTCATGTGATTGATTCCCGATGGTTTAAAATCCATAAATAATTTTTTTATTGGTTTCCTGTTTATTCCGACAATAAACTACGAGTTTTGCTATTATCATCTAAGAATTAATTTCTCACTGAAAAAACGATTTGTGTCAATCCTTTACATTGTCGCTACCCCCATTGGTAATCTGTCTGATTTCTCCCCTAGAGCAACTGAGATTTTAAAGTCTGTGGGGCAGATCGCCTGCGAAGATACCCGAACATCATCCGTTCTACTTCAGCATTTCCAAATCGATAAACCAACTTTTTCGTTTCATCAGCACAACGAACACCACAAGGTGAACCACCTTGTTAACATACTGAACGGCGGAACTGATGTTGCGCTGATCAGCGATGCGGGCATGCCGGGCATATCCGACCCGGGGTTTCTGGCCGCGCGCGCAGCACATCAGAATGGCCATACGGTAACTGCTATACCAGGACCCGATGCCGCCACCACAGCAGTTGCAGCGAGCGGTCTGCCGTGCGACAGGTACATCTTTGAAGGTTTTCTGCCGCCAAAAAAAGGCCGGGAGACAAGAATTCGCGAAATTGCCGACTCCGACATCACCTCTGTCGTCTACGTGAGTCCGCACAAGATGGTCCGTTTTCTGAACCGGCTTGCGGAGTTTGCCGAACCCACCCGGTGGATCTGTATTGCGCGCGAGCTCACAAAAAAGTTCGAAGAAGTTCAGCGAGGTCAACTTGCCGAGCTGACCGCCGATTGGGAGCAGCGCCCATCCATAAAAGGTGAGTTTGTCGTGATCATTTCGGGCAAATCCTATTCTGAGTAGATGAAAAAAATTCAGTTGTGGAACCACCCCTGGGTGCTCAGCATACTTTCAGCGCTGTTTCTCTGCCTCTCATTCCCGCCCTTCAATCTTGGACTTCTGCAGTTTCCAGCGTTTATTCTGCTATTCAGACTTTCTGTCATTAGCGTGTCAGTACGCCAGATGATCTACTACGCCTACCCCAGCTTTGTGCTTTGGAACCTTTTCAGCACCTACTGGCTGATGATGGCAACGCTTACAGGCGGAGCAGCGGCTATTTTTGCGAACGCCGCCCTCATGCTAATTCCTCTCTGGATGATTCGTCAGCTTTTTTTGAGCGACATGAATCCTGTTTTAGCTTCATTTATTGCTGCTGCCGCCTGGGTCAGCTACGAGTTTCTGCACCATCAGTGGGACCTCGCCTGGCCGTGGCTCACGCTTGGCAATGCGTGGTCGAACCTCACCGGTATCATACAGTACATCACCGTTACTGGAGTGTGGGGCATCAGCTTTTGGGTGGTCTTTACCTCGGCCCTGACCTACCAGGCTATTGTCACAAAATCAAGACCGGTGTTTCGGAGTGCGGTTGTCATTCTTTTTGCTCTGCCGATCTTTTCGGTGCTCTCTATGATTGTGATTCAGCAGCCGGACGACAGACCGCTCAACGTTGTAATCGTTCAGCCCAACTCCGACTCCTACCAGGACCACGGCGGACTCAATTCGCTTGATGAGCTGATAACAAAGCTCCTCGACCTGTCGAATGAAGCCCGTACCGAATCTACCGATCTAATCATCTGGCCCGAAAATGCTCTGGATGCCGCCCTCACGCTTCAAAGTCCTCAAATCAACCGAATACGCGACAGCCTGAGGGTTTGGGATACAGAGCTCATTACCGGTTCAAGCTACCTCAAATATTATGATGAAGATGATGTCCCTGCCCTGACCCGCGGTCAGCATGGCAACCGGCACTTCAACGTCTTCAACGCAGCCTTCCATCTGAAAGGAGAAGAGAGCACAGATGTGTACGAAAAAGGGCGGCTGGTCCCTATTGTAGAGCGGCTGCCTTTTGTTGAATTCTTCAACAAAATTGACCGCTTTAACTGGATTGACTGGGGAAGTATGATGGGATACGGTCTCGGGCCGGAGGCCACGGTTTTTGATGCCGGCGGGGGAAAAACACCGGCCTTGATCTGCTACGACTCTGTATTTCCGGGATGGGTTAACCAGTTTGTAAACAACGGGGCAGATTTTCTCACGATTGTAACGAACGACGGCTGGTGGGGGGACTCTCACGGCCATATTCAGCACTTTGCCTATGCACGGCTTCGGGCCATTGAACACCGCAGATGGATCGCCCGAGCGGCTAATAACGGAATTTCCGGCATCATCTCGCCGGATGGAAAAGTACAGCTTCAGACCGAATACTGGGTAGAAGAGTCGTTTGCTTTCCGGATCTACAGATCCGATCACCAGACATTCTACAGCCGATATGGCGACTGGCTCCCTATGCTAATGCTATTCGTTACAGCCGGGGGAGTACTATTTTTGGTGATTGGAGAAAGGGGCAAAAGTGAAAGTGAAAAGTGAAAAAAGACCTGACAGCATGCCGGCGCATTTCCGGTTTCTGTCAGCGTCTGGAATTAAGACAAAAGTATTGCTGCGTCACTGAAACGCATATAATAAAAGTTGTGGAACTCCTGACTTCCGCATTGGGACACCCTATCAAAAATAAGAATTAACTTTCCTGTTTTAGTCCCCCTTAACGTATTTACAAAACAAATGCTTAATCACGGGTTTAAATGTCTGGGTAAC
>CAZKIZ010000068.1:0-11526 GCA_964552935.1 uncultured Rhodohalobacter sp.
TAATCCTGCATATTTTGCCCTTATCCAGCTTGATTTACGGTAAATGGATGGTTCCGTGAGCGGCGGTGGGCTGCTGTCTCTCATTCCCATGTGGTGCAAAAAGCGTTGCGTGCCTCGTATTGCGATATTAATACCCTCTTCGTCCAGCCGCATAGATTCACCGGTTTCATAAACAATAATCTGTTTGCCACTTTTACTGGCTGCTTTTCTGAATGATTTATCGATGAGGCCCGAGTGTAAAATGACGGGCGGAGCAAACGCTTTCGCCAGCTCCAGATCGTTTTTCTGATCAAATACGCAGCGTATTTGCGGGCAGTTCGCCCTGCTGGCACCGCCGGTGTGAAAATCTATTCCATAATCGATAATCGGAATAATTTCATTTACAATTGTGTAAGCCACAAGATTTGCAAGCGATCCGTTTTTTGTGCCCGGAAATGAACGGTTAATATCTTTTCCATCAGGAACACCACGCACATTTTGGATAAATCCATACACGTTCATCAGTGGTATTGCTATGATTGTGCCTGCTTTTAAAGCAAGATGATTGCCGGCGATCAGTCGCCTGACGATTTCAATACCATTGATTTCATCACCGTGCAGACCTCCGGATAGCAGTATTACGGGTCCGTCTTCTTTTGCCCGGATAACCCTTACCGACAGGTCAATGTTTGTGTAGGTTGGAAGCCGCGCAATGGGTATTTCAACAACTTTATCTTCGCCGGGTTTAACTTCGGTACCGTTTATTCGGATAACGTCAGGCATTACTTTTGATATTTTTACGGCCTTTTGAACTAATTTTATTTTTGTCGACCAGTTTTATCACGTATGAGATGATTTCAGATGCAATATCCTGATTTGTCGTTTTTTCAATTCCTTCTAGCCCGGGTGAAGAGTTCACCTCCAGTACGAGCGGCCCGCGCTCCGATTGCAGCAGATCCACCCCGGCAATTGATAAACCCATTACTTTGGCGGCAGTTAACGCAACCTGGCGCTCTCTCTTGCTCAGCTTGATCAGTTCTCCCGTACCTCCCTGGTGGAGGTTTGAGCGAAATTCACCCTCTTTACCCTGTCGTTTCATAGAACCGACAACCTTATTGCCGATGACAAATGCGCGGATGTCGGCCCCTTTGGCTTCCTGTATAAACTCCTGTACAATAACGCGGGCTTTCATGCTGTGAAAGGCTTCAATGATCGATTCAGCTGCTTTCTTCGTTGGAGCAAGCACCACACCGTACCCTTGTGTTCCTTCCAGAAGCTTCACGATGAGCGGTGCGCCACCCACGCTGTCGATAATCTTTTTTACCTCTTTAGAGTAGTTCGTAAAAACCGTTTTCGGCATTCCCACATCAGATCTCGCCATCACCTGTAAACTTCTCAGCTTATCGCGTGAGCGGACCAGGGCTTGTGATTCAACCGCTGTTGGTACTCCCATCATTTCAAACTGACGAACTACCGATGCACCGTAAAAAGTGACGGAAGCCCCGATCCTGGGAATTACGGCATCAACATTTTCAACCTTCTCCCCTTTGTAATAAATGGCCGGGTTATCCTGTTCAATAACAATATCACACTTCAGGTGATCCAGAACTGTGGCGGTGTGACCTTTATTTTCTATCGATTCAACAAGTCTTCGTGTTGAATAGAGTGATCGGTTTCTCGAGAGTACAACTATGTGCAAAGGATTGTGATTCATTAATTAACTGTTATGACTTTAAATATTTCTCGGAAACATCAACCAAATAATTACCTATAAATTTGCGCCCTAACAACAGGTCGAATTTCATATTACTGCGGTTGGTGAGCGTTAATTCTATCGTTTTTTTTTTCCCGCAGAAGATAGCTGTTTCAACGATAACATAACGCTTTTCAACCTCACCATTCGAGCTCTTTACTCTGCGAATATCGTGAAGCTCGGAGCGATACTTTTTCTTTCGGTAAGACGGGTGTTTTGGGTCAAATAGTGAAAACTTAACGTAATCAACACCATCAACTGTTTCAGTTTCAATATGATGGCAGTGCAGGCTTGATGTATAGGCGCCTGTATCAACTTTGGCATCGAGATTTTCGACTTCCCAGGCGGGAAAACTGATTCGCTCAATACGACCAATAATTTTCTTCAATGTATGTTTTGCTCTTTGTTCGGAAAAAACTAAAAATAACAGCTTTTATACTCGGTTGCATTCACTATTTTTAAATTTAAAATCTACGCTTTCATAACCTTTATCATTTCATATGTCGTTACTCAATAGGCCGAGAGCTGTTGTTTTGGAGCAGCAGTGCCGGAAAAATATCGTTAAAATGAAGCAGAAGGCAGATCGAACCGGAGCTGAATTCAGGCCTCATTTTAAAACTCATCAATCTGTTGAGATTGGACGATGGTTTCGGGATGAAGGCATTTCCGGTATCACTGTGTCAACTCCACAGATGGCTGAATATTTTATTGATGACGGATGGGACGACATAACCATCGGATTTCCTTTCTATAGCGGACAGGCAGATGATCTTAACCGGCTTTCAGCAAATGTCCGGTTTCGGCTCTTTGTCCATAGTGCAGAAGATGTATCATTAATCGCTCGTGAAATAAGAAATCCGGTTTCCATTTTGATTGAAGTGGATGCCGGCTACGGCCGAAGCGGAATTCCCGAAAAAGATACCGGCCGTATCCAATCTATTATTGATGAAGTACGGAAATCAGATCACATTACGTTTCACGGCTTTTATGTTCATGACGGTGATACGTATAGCGTGCAGGGAAAAGATAACGTTGCCCGCGTGATTGATCGAAACCTTGAAGCGTTGAAAAGGTTGAAGAGTGAGCACCCGAAAGCGTCAATCTGTTTAGGGGATACTCCCTCCTGTTCACTGCTGAGTGACTTTAACGGCGTTGATGAGCTCTCGCCCGGCAATCTGATTTTTTACGACCTGATGCAAATACATATTGGCAGCTGCGGCTTTAACGATATCGGGTTACTTGTTCAGGCTCCTGTTGCACAACAGAAGCCTGAATCAGATCAATGTATCATTCACGGGGGGGCGGTTCACTTTTCCAAAGACAGGATAACTGTAGACGGAAACGTGACGTTTGGTCAGCCGGTAACCGTTTCAGAAGACGGCTCAATCCAAAAAATTGAGGGTACATCGCTCATTGCACTTTCGCAGGAACACGGAACCATTTCGGGCCTCTCCGCTCTGCAGAAAGCCAGCGGCAGGGAAAACCTTGAGAGCATATGGATCTGCCCGGTTCACTCCTGCTTAACGGCAAATCTCTTTTCTGAATACCAAACTGTAAGTGGCAACATAATCGAAAAACGAATTCTTTCATGAGTCAGACTTTAACCGTTTCTGAAAAATACTCCCGCTACTGGCCCGCAATTGCAATCGGCAGTATCATCGCCTCTATTCTCTTTTTCGGCGCATACATTGCCGTCTCTGACGTCCTGATCGGAAGCTACCTCCGTCTTGCGGCATTCGCATTCTTTGTAATTGGATTTCTGAGCCTTTTTAAACTTAGGGATGGGAGAATGGAGATTGAGTTTGAACTCGAGGATGATGCAGGCCCTCACATGGATGTTTACTATTCAGTAAGGGATAGAAATGTTCATGCAGAAACCATAGACCTGTCTGAAATAAAAGAGCTGAAAATAGATAAGATGCCAAATCGATCGCTTTACAACGATTTAAACCAGGTTGACCGGTCCATTCGTTTTAAAAAAGAGAATATGGATGGATGGATGTACCTTGTTGAAATTCACGGAAGGGTGATCCCATTAAGCCGAGAGAATGCAGAGAAGGTTGTTGAGTTTGTTAAGAAAATCACGAAATGAGAGAATCTTAAATCGGTACTTCAAGCGGCTCTGTATCATCTGTGAAAGCCCGTTTCCAAAAAACAATCGCACCGATCACCAGACCTTTCAATATAAAGAAGGTAAATACAATCATAAGCCCGATATCCTGGAATATGGCAATAACCAGGATGTAGACAAAGAACAGTATCAGCCTGTTTTTGTACTTCTTAATTGAATCTTTATCAAACCGGGGGATTTTATCGAACGGGATTGTGCTGACCATCAAAAACGAGAGAAGGATCACTACCGGGATAATAAATGATAAGAAACCGTGCTCAAAACCGGCAAACCAGTCCATCCTGTTATTGAACGTAAGATAGAGAGCCGATATCATTGCGGCCTGAACCGGTATAGGGAGGCCTCTGTAAAAATCCAACTCAACGTGCTTCGTATCTATGTTAAATCTTGCCAGCCTGATGGCGCCGCAAACAGGCGGCAGAGCACTTAGTATAATTCCAATGATAGCAAGTTCATGAAGGATGAAAGTATAAAGCAGAAAGCCCGGAGCCACCCCAAAAGAAACGACATCGCTGATTGAATCCAACTCAATTCCAAATTCGCTGGTGGCATTTGCCATCCTGGCCATAAATCCGTCCAGAGCATCGAACAGTCCGGCGACAACGATAAGCCAGGCACCGAATACGAGATTTCCCTCAGCAACCATGATGATAGAAAGAAACCCGCAGAACAAATTCATGAGCGTGAAAAAGCTGGGGATTACAATACGGGGAATCTGTTTACGCTTTTTCTTTGCCCTTTTTTTCCGTGATTTCAGCCGTTGAATCGGGTATTTCACAATTACTTAACCCTCCCGATAATTGATTCTCCTGCTACAGTCTTATCCCCTTTTTTAACAAGTATTTCTACATTGTCAGGCAGCAGCAGATCCATTCGGGATCCAAACTTCATAATACCGAAACGTTCTCCGGATTCTACTTTATCGCCCTCCTTCAAATTGTAGACAATTCGGCGAGCTAAGAACCCGGTGATCTGCTTAAAAAGCATTTTAGTTCCGGAAGTGTGTTTTACTCCGAAATGAGCCCGTTCATTTTGTTCTGAGGCGTGATCTTCCCAGGCCATAAGATATTTTCCAGGTGAATATTGAACATATTCTACGGTTCCTGAATATGGCACCCGGTTGACGTGCACGTTGAGCGGCGAAAGGAAAATACTTACCTGTGTAACTTTATCCTTCACATATTCATTTTCTTCTGCCTCACGAATCAAAACTACCTTACCATCTGCAGGTGAAATAATAATGGAGTCATCCTCCGGGGTTACGCGCTCAGGATCTCTGAAGAAGTAGATGGTCAGAGCCAGTAAAATTCCCAGTACGGCATAGATCATATATGCGAGCAGTGGCGGTAAAAAAGAGGCGCCAAACCCCGCAACAAGCACGAAAACTGCAACAACTAAAATAGTTGAATATCCTTCTTTAGCAATCATAGTTATCCACCGAAAGTCCTTAATATGTCATTAAATGTAACAAGAATAATCAAGCCAATTAGAAATAGAAAACCAATCTGCTGCAATCCCATCCGCACTTTTGCCGATGGTTCACGTCTTGTAATTCCTTCGTAGAGCAAAAACATGAAATGCCCGCCATCCAAAGCAGGAATTGGCAGCATATTCATAATGGCAAGGGTTATGCTCAAAAATGCAGTAATTTCCCAAAAACCCAAAAATCCGCGTGTGTCTGTTGCCTGTTTTGTGACATTTGCAATGGCAACCGGACCACCGAGGTTTTGTCGTACAGAAATGTCTCCGGAAAACATCATTCCAATGCCCTGTATAATACCGAAGAAGGTATCTTCGGTCTTCTTATATCCCTGGCCGACAGATTGGGCAAGATTGTAATTCATTGTCCGCACATCAAAAACTTCCCTTGGATTAGGCGGTGCTATGCCAATCATGTTTGTCTCGGGATCAGGGGCGACAGATACGTTAAGCGATTCTCCGTTTCTCATGACCGTAAGCTGCAGGGGCTCTTCAGCAGCCTGAATTTTGTCGACAAGCTGTATCCAATACGCAATTTCCTCTCCGTCAACGGCCACAACTGAGTCACCTTCCCTCAGACCGGCCTGATCTGCAGGGCTGTCTTCCAAAACCAGTGATATCATACTTGGAAGAGCGTTTGATTGATTTAAAAATCCATCCTGGCCGATTCTGTCGAGAAAGTTAGGGGGCGTAAAGATGTTTTGCACTTCCCCATCGCGAACAATCATGAAGGACAAATCACGGCCGGTAATAGCTGCAGGATTAAAAATTTCGTTAAAATACTCTACCCTCTCACCATTAACCCCAATAATGCGATCTCCGGTTCTGAAACCAACTTCATGCGCCACAGACTCTTCTGAGACATAAATCCCACCCACAGCTTCTATTGGGATCACATCTTCACCGTATGAAAATGCGATACCCGCGTAGATAATTACGGCAAGTATGGCGTTAAAAATTACCCCGGCAGTAATCACAATCATCCGCTGCCAGACCGGCTTGCTTCTGAATTCGTCCTCTTTAGGCTCGTTTTCCATGAATTCATCATCCATGGTTTCATCAATCATTCCGGCAATACTTACATAGCCGCCCAGCGGCGTGGCACCTATAACGTATTCCGTATCCCCTTTTTTGAAACCGAAAATATTGGGAGGGAAACCGATTGAAAATTTATCCACACGCATTTTGAAGAACTTGGCGGCCAGGAAGTGGCCCAGTTCATGGATGGTGACCAGGATAAAAATGGCGGCGATAAATATCGCAATTGTCGTTGATAAGCTTAAAATCCAGTCCATTTTTTACTTCAGTAATCTATTCGCAAATTTGCGTGTTTCTGTATCAACTTCCAGGAGTGTATCAGGGGAAGCGATTTCTTTGTGATGAAATTTATTCAACGTTTGTTCAATCAGTTTTGGAATCTGAATATAACGAATTTCTCTGTTTAAAAATCTTTCTACAGCTACTTCATTCGCGGCGTTCATGATGGTTGGCATAATACCACCTTCTTTAACGGAGTTCGTTGCAATTTTCACACACGGAAATTTTTTGTCGTCAACCGGTTCAAACGTTAACGACATCTCCTGAGTATAATCGAGCCTTGGAGAATCAAAGGATATCCGGTCGGGATAGCTTAGCGCGTAAAGTATTGGCACCTTCATGTCCGGCGGACCGAGCTGGGCTTTTGAAGATCCATCGCAGAATTCAACAATTGAATGGATGATACTTTGAGGGTGAATGACGGGTTCAATTAATTCTAAGTCGACATTAAAAAGCCAATGAGCCTCAATGATTTCCAGCCCTTTGTTCATCATCGTCGATGAATCAATCGTTATCTTTTTCCCCATCTCCCAGTTGGGGTGATTTAATGCATCTTCAACCGTGATCGATTTCATCTGTTCGAGGCTGTGCGTTCTGAACGGTCCGCCGCTTGCCGTGATGATAATTTTTTGAACAGATTCATTTTGCTCACCAACAATGCACTGCCACATAGCCGAATGCTCCGAGTCGACCGGGGTGAGTAAATCTTGGAAACCGGGTAGTTTTGAGAGTATTTCGCCGCCTACAACCAGGGATTCTTTATTTGCAAGAGCTACCTTCACCCCGTTGTTGAGCGCCTCAAACGTCGACATAAAACCGGCAAATCCAACAAGTGCGTTAAGAACCAAATCTGCTTCCGGATTGATAGCGAGGCGGGTTAGCTGCTCTTTACCATACTCAACTCTCTCCGGCTTATATATAAGTGCACTTTCAAAATTGCTGCGACAGCGTTCATCTGCAAGAACAACGTGCGATGGTTTAAATTTGTTTGCCTGCCGCGCAAGAAGCTCCCAGTTTTTATTAGCAGACAGGCCCGTTACCGAAAATTTATCTCTGTTCAGAGCAATGATGTCGAGGGCCTGGGTACCGATAGATCCGGTAGAACCGAGAATAGTAATCTTTTTCTTTTCGCTAACTGGGGATTTTTGACTCATAAGAGTACCTAAAATAGAAAATTTTTCAGTGAAAGCCGTTTTCGCTAATCTCTTTTGCCGACTTGTAAAGTATGGCGTGCGCCTCTGCCGTCTCCTGCACGCTCGGTGCGTACCCTCCCGAAAGAAGCAGCGTAATGGGTATATTTCTATCCATAACAGATGAAATAACCAGCCGGTCGCGATCTTCCAGCCCCTTATTTGTGAGTGAAAGCCGCCCAAAGTGATCCGTTTTCAAAGGGTCTATTCCAGCCAGGTAAAACACAAGGTCAGGCTGAAACTGGTCAAATATACTGCTCAGTGCATCTGTCAGCGTATTGATATACTCTCTGTCCCCGGTTTGATCGGGTAAACCGATATCGAGGGATGATGGCGGTTTTTTAAACGGGTAATTTTTTTCGCCATGAATTGAGAATGTAAATACTTCACTGTCGTTCTTGAAAATTTCGGCTGTTCCGTTTCCCTGGTGGACATCACAATCGATAACGAGTACGTTCCTGACCCACATAGCCTGCTTCAAGACTTTAATCGCCACAGCAACGTCGTTATATACGCAAAATCCTTCTCCTAAATCGGGCATGGCGTGATGGGTGCCCCCGGCTAAATTACCCGATATACCATCCTGCAAAGCCATTAATCCGGCGTTGATGGTTCCCTGCACAGCCAGACGGGATCGAATAGCCAAACTTCTGCTCCACGGCAATCCCATACGACGCTGTTCCTTTCTTGTAAGAGTACCCTGCCAGACAGCCGACGTGTATCTGGGAGTATGCGTGTTGCAGAGATTGGCAAAGTCAGCCATACCCGGTTCTATCACTTCATGTTCTTTGATGATATTGTGCTCCAGAAGATACCGGTGTAGGGCTACAAATTTTCCCATCGGAAAAATATGGCCTTCTGGTAATTCTGCATTGTATCCCGGAGAAAAACTTACTCGCACGTAAATAAAATTTAATTAGAGCTGCACCTGATAAATGCCAACATTCGTCCCGCCTTGTCGCGTTCTCTTCTGTACGAATAAAAATGTTCATCTTCGAATGTACACCTTGGGTCCGTCTCAATATGCTCATCTGCAATGCCGTATGCGAGCAGTTGCTGCTTCAGGAAAGATTTTAAATCCAGGTGCGGCTTGGCTCCGATTTCCCGGTTAATAAACATCGGGTCAAACTGCTCTGCCACCTCCTCTCCCACTTCAAAATTTTCCAGGGAGATACATGGGGATATATACGCAGATGTATTTTGAATATCGGCTCCAGCACCTTGAAGCTTCTCTAACGCTGATGGAAGAATATTTGCAGCCGCGCCTCTCCACCCCGCATGAACCGCTCCAATAACTCCCGAGGAGCTGTCTTTCAGAAGTATGGCAGCACAGTCTGCAACTTTAATCGCGATAGTGAGATCGTTTTTTGAAGTAATCAGGCCGTCAACGTTTTCATAAAAGCCGGACCGTTTCACAATTTGAACCTCATTGCCGTGAACCTGTTCTGCGAGTGCAATTTCACCTGGGGAGTAATTTAATGAGTCAGCCAGCAGATTGAAATTCCGTTCAACTTCTGATGCCGGGGCATTTGTATTGTCCCCAAGATTTAAGCCGGGTATTTCCCCAGCACTATTTATATGGTCTCTGCCAACGTAAGTAATTCCGGCCGTAATTCGGGTATCCGTCTTGAATAGTTCAGGTGAATGGTAGAGGTTCATGATTCAAAAAAAGTTAAGAGCTCGTTTTTCACCTGTTTATAGGGAAACGTGTTACCCGTCCATATTTCGTGCGACCGGCTTCCCTGGCTGATCAACATGTCCAGTCCGTTCACCGCAATCCCCCCTTCGTTCTCTGCTTGTTCTAAAAACTTTGTTTTAAGGGGATTATATACCAAATCGTAGCAAACCTTTCCTGACAGAAAGTGTGCTTCATGGTCCTGAATAATGGATTTTCCTTTACTCTTGCCCATACCGACCGGGGTTGTGTTCACGACTATACTCGCCTCCTCAGAATAGCTCTGCCATTGAGAGTAGTCTGCTACAGTTACGTGATGTGCGCCCTGCAGCGGCTGGACACGCGTTGGTGAACGAGAAACGATGACAATCTCCTCGAACCCGAGATCTGCAAGAGCAAACTGCACCGCCAGACTCGCCCCGCCGCTCCCAAAAACAATGCCCCTTCCGTAGTCAAGATGATCATCATATTCCAAAAGCGGCTGCTGAAAACCGTAAATGTCGGTATTGTGGCCGGTTAACGATGCTCCCGATTCATCCTTTGATATCGTATTAATTGCACGAACCGCTTCCGCTTCCTCCGATAGCCGTTCAGGCACATTTAAAAAATGCTGCTTAAACGGAATTGTGATGTTGCAGCCGAGAAATGGTTCTCTGTTCATCCACGATATAAAATCATTTACAGAGCGGGGTTCCAAATCAATTGCAAAATACCTTGCATCAACCTCATAATACTCCAGCGAGAGGTTATGCATTACTGGAGACAGGGAGTGACTTATTGGATGGCCAACAACAAGATAGTGAGGTTCTCCAGAATATTTGGAGACTTTAAACTCAGAAAAAGTCATTGCTTGATCGGGCATGGACAGTTGTTCAGCCGGCGTTCAAAACCGTTTGATAGTTCTGTATTGATGGACTCACAATACATATCGATGAAAGAAAAAATGCGCACCGTTATTGGATGCGCACTGTTTCAATTTTGGTAAGAATAGAACAGTAAGATTTATGCAGTTACTTCGCTGCTTTTCTCTTCAGTTTGTTCATCTTTAAAAGTATCTGATTCTGCTAAATCTTTAAATTTGCCGAGATCAGCCTTAAGTTGGTTTGATAAACCTTCGATAAAGTTAGCGAGTTCTTCCTCTGGCTCACCGAAAAAGGTTCTATAATCGAGTGAAAAATCGATACGTGTACGTTTACCGTTGTCGAGCGGGGTAAAACGGATTGTACCGGTTTGATTCAAATTCCCATTAATTGTGATCCATGCAAAACGGGTGTTTCGCAAATTGTCAATAATATTGGTTGTCCACTGAAACTCCTCGCCGCCAATATTGGTTTTGTAGTCGAATGTTTGGGAATTGACTTTTTCAATCTCGTCAATTCTATCCAGAAATTTTGTATAATGTACTGGATTGCAAAGCAATTCGTAAGCTTTAGCAAGGGGTAGATCTACTTCGATTCTTTCGTGCGCCATAAGTATGATTGAACTTCGGAAATGAGAATTTTAGTTCATGTAATTGAGAAGATTGTGGTCAGCAGATACGGCTTATCCACAATGCATTAAATTTAACCATATTTTGATTAAGCATCAATCAATTTCGTGCATAAACATCACAAAAAGTTTTTCCAGCACTATTTATCATCTTCACTCTTTTTTTTAACCCTCTTTTTTATACTCTCCAACCTGTTGATAACCAACAGCTTCGCCCAGCAATCTGTTTCCGGGGTTTACCAGAATTATACGGGGTTTCAGCTCTATAATAATTACGAGTTAGTGGCCGGACGCAACCGATTAAGGGGGCAATTTGACAGAACCCTGAACTTTGGCGGGCTCTATGCTGAGATCGATTTGATCGACAGATACACGGAAGATGGAGAATTTGAAGTGTTGCCCCGCCAGATCTATGTAGACTGGTTCACCCCCAATTATGATGTTCGAATTGGTAAACAGAATATCATTTGGGGTCAGTCAACCGGAGCATTTGTAAACGACCTACTTACCCCCG
>CAZKIZ010000069.1:0-11521 GCA_964552935.1 uncultured Rhodohalobacter sp.
GACTCAGGGTGTTTTTTGATGAAATGGACTTTTTCTCTGATAGCACTAATAAATTGTCTGCCCAGTCCCTGTTCTTTGTTATTGTACCAATTCGCAGCTTTACGTATATCCTGTTTGGCTAGTGGTAAAATGACGGCATCAAACATTAAAACTCATTTTCAATATCATCCAGGGCATCTTCAAACCGAATAGACTGTTCCGGAGTACTTTCATAGTCTCTGAGACGCTTTATAACTTCCTGTTTTTGCCATTCAGGAATCTCTATCTCTTCTTGATCAATTCCACTAAACTTCTCTTTTAATTCATTCCACTCTTCAATGGGTATATAGACACCTGTGGTTTTACCTTTACTGTTTGATATATATTGCAGTTTCATGGCTTGTCTCAATTTTTAAACAAATGAACTATCAAATTTTTAATAGAACTACTAAAAAGCAGGTTCTGATTCTCTTAATCTAATAAATTTAATACAAATCTACTTAATTTGGTTTAGGTTCCGGGAGTTATAAAAAGCTCCAGGTTTTATCCATGTTCCCAGTAAAACAACACCCACCTCTGCCTTGTCGCTATCCTGCCTTCGGCAGACGCTTTGAAGTCTGTCTCCTCCGGGGAGGAGAGTTATTTATCCAACTTTTCAGCATCATACAATGCGAATTTCGAATATCAATAAATTCGAAATTCGGTGTTCATTATTCATCATTCGTTATTTGTTGTTTCTACTTCACCAGCATCATTGTGCGGGTCCGATTCACTCCATCAGCAGAAATTTGGTACAGATACATTCCGCTTGAAAGGCCCGAGGCATCAAAGCGCACGTTGTGCCACCCGGCTGATTGGGTCTCATTTACAAGTGTAGTTACACGCTGCCCCAGCGTATTGTACACGGTGATCTGAACATGACTGCTTTCGGGTATTCCGTATCGAATCTGCGTATCTGGATTGAAAGGGTTTGGATAATTCTGCCTTAATTCTACGCTATTCGGTAGTTCACCGGAATCTGTAATGGAGGTAATCAACGCGGTTGTGAACGACCAGGCATCTGACCATTCACCGGCAATTCCTTCCTGATAAGCTCGCAGCCGCCAATGGTAGGTATACTGCTCAACCGGATCCGTAAACGTATAAGAATCCGATTCGGAAGAGATGTAAGCCGAGTATGTCGATTCACTATCAAAAGCGGGGTCACTCGAAATCTGAAGCTGAAGGCTATCGGACTCTTCGGGCTGAACCCAACCAAGCACAATTTGTTCGGGATCAAGATCCTCAGCTCCGTCCTGGGGAGTCGTAAGCATTGGGGGCTCCGGATCAATGACTTCATTATCACCAAAAGTCAGGCGAATGTCGGGGAGTTCATACCAGGAGTAACCGTTGCCCGGCGCATCATCCGGAGTTACATTCTTCTCCCCATACCAAAACATGGAGAGATTTTCATCGCGGCTTGTTGCATAAAACCTGAAGCTGTCAAGCGCTGATTCCGGTTCAAGGTCGTCACTGCTGAACACACCGATCACAAGATTTTCACTTCCATCGTAGGTGAAGCCCTGATCAAGCTCCAGGTCCAGCCAGTACTCGCCGGCCGAGGACTCCATCTCCATCACACCATCATATACAAGTGTCATATCAGAGACCGGAATCCAGGAATCACTGTCATCAAATACATCCTGCTCCGTGGTGCCCATGTAGATTTCAATCTCCAGTTCTGCATCGGCTCCTCCAGGATAGTGATATGCAAGAGAGGTAATAAAACCGGCTCGCCCGATATCGGATGCCGGAAAAATTGTCTGGATCCAGGAGGGATTTGCAGATGGGTAAGCCGGAAAATAATCCACATCCCGTTCCTGATCTCCAATTACGATTTTGTTCTCACCCGGCGAAGTGGTAAAACTCCAAATCTTACCTTCGGCTTCTGCAGCTGAATTAGACTGGTCCACCCGCCAGTAGTACGTTTCGAATGCATCAAGTGGCCCGCCCGACCAGCTGACCAGGGAGTCGGCTGTTATAGAATCGATCACTTCTCCATCATACAGAATGTCAGCTTCAGTGAGATTCTCTGATGTACCGAAATAGACCGTAACCTCATCCGGAAACCGTTGATTTTCCCACGAAAGGCCTGGAGTTGAAGATACATTACTGGCTTCATCAGCAGGGTGGGCCCCTGTTGCTGCATGGAGCGGATTGACGGTGAGTGAGATGGGAATATCGTTCTCGGCAGAAACAGCGTCACTGGTTGTGATTTTGATACTGGCTTCAAAAACACCCGACTCAACAGCTGATGGGTCCAGCGTTACCATCAGGGAATCCATGGAGCCTGCCGGTGCCGTACCGGATGTTGATCCGGCCGAAATCCAATCCTGGATTCCGCTGCCTGAGCTCGTTCCCTGCTGCATGCCGGTATCGGAATCAATTTCGGCGGTCCACTGCAGCGGCTCATTCCCCAGGTTGGGCACATACACAGGCAGATCTACAATTTGATCCTGATGCAGAGCCAGTGTAAGATCATCTTTATAGCGGCCCGCGACCGGCCCTGGAGTGCCCTCGGTAAGCTCGGGAAAACGTGCAAGATAAGCACTTCCTGAGTTTCCGGTGTAGCGGAAATCGCCCCAGGTCCATAGCTCACCGTCGATTTCGGCAATTCCGTTTCGGATGTGAACTCTACCATCGGCATCTCCGATTGATTGCCATTGACCGGCGCCCATATCAAACTGAGCGATACCGTCATAATCCTCGGTTTGTACTCCGTTTGTTTGTGAGATTCTACCGGCGATATAAACCGTGTTTCCAAATGTTGTAATACCCCGCGCGAGAGATTCAAAATCACCCGGCCAGGACAGTAAACGTTCTGTTTCCGGATGCAAAATTGCCACGTTGGGAGACAGCTCAAGAGTTGACTTTAATTCACCCTCATCATCATAAAAATTTACGTTTCCAGTGCTGTTTCCCGCGATATAGAGATATTCACCATCTTTGTGCAAATCCATGATACCTGTGGTAAAACTGTGGACACCGGGATACCATTTTGTCTGGTCAGTCTCAAGGTCCAGACACATCACATTCCCCGGCGAAGAACTGCGAAAATTTGTGATACGGAAGGCAGCATAGAGACAATCTTCGCCAGAGGTTAGAGCCTGGCCGTAGTGATGGCGGGTTGCAACCTGATCAGCAAGGTCTGGAAAGTCAACGTGACCGGAGTCCAGGTTATACCGCACAAGACGTCCACCGGGCGTGAGGTTTTCGGTTCCGGCAACATCATCAAAACGACCGCTGATATACAGATTGCGATCGGTAATGAGCATATCAGACATCACAACATCTGGCCCGTCATTGGTGAGCCGTCCCAGCATATCCCAGCGCTCATTCGTGCTATTCCACTCAAGAATGTTCCCGCGCTCTGTTTCTCCATCGGCATCAATAAGTCCCCACGCGCCGACCGCCGCATAGGCCGTGCCGGTAGCAGGATCAGCCGTTACCCTGTATCCTCTTCCTTCATACCAGGATAGGAGGCGCACACTATTTTCTGAGGAGACGAAACGACCGGTTTCACTGTCGAATACCGTCAGGTGAGGGGATGGAAACATTTCCCCGCGATTGGCAACATGGTGAAATTCGCCTGCAATAAACAGGGTGTCACCTAACGCACTCAGATCTGTAACAGCATCGGAAACGCCTGTGCCAAGTGCATGCCAGGTATTCCCGTCCCAGCGCGAAATATGCTTCATTCGGCGGTTTTCAGTAAAGTTATCCTCTATTTCAGCACGATCGAACCGGCCGGCCACGAACACCTCATCATCCTGTATTAAAATAGATCGTATCAGACCCGAACTTCGCTGGGTTGCATCTGAAGCCCCACCATCTGTAAATCCTTCACCGGTTGCACTTTCCCCTTCTGTATTTGTCAATAGCTGACCGGTTTCGACAGTGTACTGAGCGTATGAATTGGCTGTAAACGCATCCTGGCCTTCCGCTGCGGCCGTTTCAAAACTACCGCCCAGGTGCAGGATGTCTCCATCAGCGACAATAACATGGGTCTGTCCGCGGCTCTCATCAAACACGCTGTGCCACTGAGATCCATCCCATCGGGCAAGTGTGCGAACATCTGTTTCATCACTGCGATCACTGTCATTGTAGGCTGTCCAAAGATTGCCACCCACATAAAGATCACCATTTTCGTGAAGGTGAATAGTGTTGACTCTGGGATTTGGCAGTCCCGGAAACTCATCACTAATTCCACCGCCAACCTGGCGCCACCGGCCATCGTAATAGGCAATTCCGCCAAGCGTAATCGTCTCGTTCATCTCATTATTGGAGTTCCGGTTTACAGCTGATCGGAAACTTCCGCCAAGGTAGAGTCGGTCGAGGTCATCATCGTAGATTAAATCGTACACACAGCTGCTGACCCCGTTTTGATCATCAGTTCCTGCCATTAGGGGATTCCAGGAGTCCCCGTTCCACTCAGCCACCCGATCTGCTGAACGATCACCACTTTGAATAAAGCATCCACCCGCATATAGGGTGCCTGAATTGCTTGCGGTTAAAGTTTCAACGGTACTGATTCCGCCATCCAGGCCATCACCCATGCTCGACCATTGACCCGAGCTCAGGTCTTTCATAGCAATGTTGGGGGTATTTATTTCTGAACCATTATGCGGATTCAGTGAACTGTAATCACCACCAGCATATAAGATATTTTCGTGAACCAGAAGTGTCCTTACATCACCCTCAAAATCTGCAACCGGATGCCAATATTCACCATCCCATCGTGCCAGGCCGGATGTGGCATAAGGCCCGGCATGATCAAACGCTCCGGCAACATAAATATCCCCATTCGGAGCTTCAGTCATGGCATAGGCTTCATCCGAGAGTCCGAGTCCAAACTCTCCCTGCCACTGCGACTGCGCGTGTAAGTTTTGAAGTGGGATGATTATAGAGGTGACGAGTGTGAAAAAAAAGAGGTAGTGCTTTAGCATGATAAATCTGTCTGTATGGTAGTTTGTTCTCTTTTTGAAAAATATTCAGGACATTGAAACGCCCCTGGTTATATATCGGGGAAACGCCCGAATTCTTAAAGAGATCGCAGATGTTGAGTTTTCATAGCTCCCGAAAGAACCTGTTTTAGACCGGTACTGTACGATCAGCCAGTGGATCATTCGCGTTGCCAAATTCGCGATATTGCTACGGTGACCCGATTTGATCTGAATGGAACTCAGTAATGCAGAATCATTTATTGTTTGCCAGCGAGGTGATCGGAATGGTTGCCGGTTGTGTCTCAAAGATCGATCGTGGATCCCGAATTGAGATACCGGATCGTTGAGAAACAAGTAGCCGGCGAGGCAGCTGGTTTTGTCTGCGATGATATTTTAGATGCGCAAAATATTTGATGAAAAATTCTGAAATCAAGAGTGACTTCATGTTTGCTTCCTGTTAATAATGCGTAAAAGAAATCAAACAGGATTCATCTGAGTTGAGAAAAGTTGAATTGCCTCTTTATTACTCCTATTCGTTTATCAGGTCAATAAATGCTGTATGGCTGGTTGGACAGAGGGTCAGCAAGCTTCAGATCATCAGACGAATTGAGAATCTCGAATAAACAGTGCAGAACCAATTTGTTTTTGGTCTGTAATAGGTAGATTTTGCTAAAAATAAAATGATAAATATACACCAAAGTTTGGATATAGGGATTTCCATAATCACTATAACTTCGATGATTTAGAATGCCTCGGAGGATAAGAAAGTGAAAAGGTGGAGCGGAGTAATAGTCTTGATCCCTCGGGGTGAAAAGTGAATAAATATATGATTTCGATTGCAAATGGTGCTTCTGAGAAGGAGATTTTTGAAACGGTTGAGCAATTCATGGAAGAAAAGGACTTTACCATCGTCGACAAAGACAGCGAACGTCCCTGGGGCGGCTTCCTGGTGATTGATGAAGAGCAGGCTGAACCGTTTATAAAGACATTTTTTCCGGCTCTGAGTGTAGATGATTTCAAAGGGTTTGATAAACTGAGTCCGAAAATTCTGCTGGTGGCGCCCGGTAAGCGGCTATCGTGGCAGTACCATCACCGGCGGGCGGAAATCTGGCGCGTGATTGGCGGTGAGGCCGGTGTGGTTGTGAGTGATACGGATAAACAGACCCCGGTTAAAAAGTTAGAGCTGGGAGAATCCGTCAGCTTGCAGCAGGGCGAACGCCATCGTTTGGTAGGGCTGGAACAATGGGGTGTACTGGCCGAAATCTGGAAACATACCGATCCGGAAAATCCATCCGATGAAGAAGATATCGTACGGGTAGAAGATGATTTTGGGCGGTGATTTATTTAATACCTTCGTCGGACGATTGCCTTTTTCGTCCGACGAATTATCGAAGCCAAAACCCCATTCTCGTTCTCTTTTCTAACGAAATCTGATTGTTTCTATATTCGAACTCGAATTAAGTAAAAGAGATAAAATAAATCTTCTGGTCAAATTTTAAAGGGTGAAACTTCAGTTTGGTATTGAGCCATAAGACAGATGTTACAATCATCTATAAATATTTAACTTATCTATCCTTAAGTTCATCTCTTACCCAGCTTGGATTTTTTCGAAGGTCCAGTATAGCATAGATCTTTACAGAAGTCTGATTTGTTCTATAGTAAATCGCGAACGGAAATTTTTGAGAAAGTTTTCTTAGAAATCCAAATTCAGATGGGTGAATACCGGATGTCGTGGTAAGCTTTTCAATATCGAGTAAAATATTTGAAGTAAAATAATTACCCGCACCAGTTTCCTGATTTTCGTAAAAGTCAAAAGCCTCTTCCAAATCCCGAGCTGCTTCCTCAAGAATGATGACTTTTTTCATCTGACTTTTTTTTCAGACGGTCTCTTACTTCGTCCATGTTAAGAAAAGTTGCATTGCCTGAGGACACTTTATCTTCTCTTGACTTCAGAATTTTCTTGTGCCAGGCCGGTGACTGCACATACTCAGATGATGTAGAGATCGATTCCCAAATCATCTCGATCGCCTTCAAACGATCCGGTACACTCATTTTTTTGATTTCTTTTTTCGTAATCATGTGTTAAATATAGAAGGAAAGGAAGGGAAATAAAAGATTTGAAGCATTTCAAGTCCGGTAACATTTTCGTCCGATGTATTTTAACCCTCCGAGGGTTCCAACCCTTGGAGGGTTGCAGATCATCCAAAAAAATCAGCCGATAAACATTGTTTCCAACCCTTCTTTATCCGCTGCTTCAAACTGATTCTTGTCAGCCGTTACAAATAGTTCTGATTGCCATTCCAAAGCCGTTGCTATATGCAAAGAATCCATCGCTCTAAGCGGATGGTTTTCTAATAGCTTTAACGAGCGTTGAATAACAGCGGAAGTAAGCTGAAGTATCACCATATCATGAACATCGGTTAAAAACTGCTGCATGATTTGTTGATAATGATCTTCCGTTAAAAAATCTTCCCTTAGCCGCCGGTTGAGTGCCGAGCTAATCTCCGGAACAGTCAAAATGCAAACGGCCAGCCCTGAGCTGTTCTGAAGAATGGAATGAACCTGCTTAGTACCCTTTTCCAGAATATATCGTTTAGCGAGGGCAGAAGAGTCCATACAGACGTTCATGATTCACTATTTCGCTCATCTAAAATGGCAGAAGAGAGTTCGTTTCCCTTCATTTCAATAGGTGTAAAGGATTGTTTCCATGATTGATGATCACTCTTTTTTTCTCTGTAAGGGCGGATTTCAGCCACGGGTTTTCCATGTCGGATAACCAAAAGTTCTTCTCCCTCTTCTACTTCAGTGATGAATCCTGAAGCTTTTTTTCTGAAGTCGGTAAAGTTAACTGTCTTCATGATGTATTGGTATTTTAAAATGTACACTTCAATGTACATTTTATGCAGATTACTTTCAATACTCCCTTTTTAAGGCTGGGAAGATGCCAATGGCAATTCCGTTTGAGACGAGATTATAGGCAATCGTTTTCTTTACAATGCACTTCTTCATATCAAGTCGCCATTCTGTTACCGTAATCATTTAGGCCTGAGCTTCCATTCTATCTCCGCTTTATCTTCTGCCTTCTCAATCTCAACGCTCCATCCCCAATGAATAGAGATTTGGCAGATCGTCTTCAAACAGAATAAGATCATGCTCGCGGAACTCCCGGAAGTTCTCTTCGCTCGGATGGCCCGAATATGGTGCGTAGTAGTGATCGGGACGGTCGTTTTCGTGGTTGGCGTTTCTCCAGACCAGCACGTACGCAATTCTCCGCGTGGTTTCATTTGCGTTGATGCCGGCCAGCAGGGTTTCGGTCCACCAGTTGGGATCGGGAATCGCTTCGTAGCCGGTTTCGGTCATCGCGGGAATTTTGTTTCGTTCATCAGCCATTTCCACCAGCATCTCAAGGCGGTTAATAAATGTCTCCTGCGTATCGGTTGAGCGGATACTGTGGTAGTCGTCGTATCCTAAAATATCTACGTAATCATTACCGGGGTACCGATCCAGGTACGCTTCTTTAGAATCAAAAACATCAGGAGAATAGCTGTAGAGCAGGTTGTTTAGTCCTTTTTCATCCCGAAGATATTCAACAGTAAATCTCCAAAGTGCGATAAAATCTTCGGTTGTGGTCAGATCCTGTCCCCACCAGAACCAGCTTCCGTTGTGTTCGTGAAAAGGGCGGAACTGGATCGGCACAGGATGAGACTCTCCGTTCTCAGCTGTTAGGGTAAGGTCATTCACGAAGTCGGCAAACGTATCGAGCCACCCTTTAAACATTTCATGGTTTTCTCCGCCGGGCAATACAGTGGGTACGGCATTCCCTTCCGTATCCCAGGCGTCTCCACCGGTAACGGGATTGTTCATATGCCACCCGATCGTAATGACACCGCCCCGGCTGTACCCCTCTTTAATCCACTGCTTCATATTTTCAAAGTTTACCCCGTCCAGGTTCTCCTCGTTGCCATACTCCAAGTCACCCAGCTCCCATCCATATACGGCGGGATAGGACCCGGCGGTTTCAAGTACATCGGAGCGGCCCGGCTCGTTGATCCAGCTGTAGCCGTAGGCAAGATCATCCTGGTGGCCAAAAAGAACATGCTGATGACGGATCGCATCGAGGCTTGTAAAAAGGGTGCGGGTTTCTTCAGTAGCATTGTGATCAATCGGCGTGAATGTGGTTAATGGCGCTTCGCCTTCCATTGCACAGGATGAAAGAAGAAATAAGAAAAGGAGCAGTATAATTTGTTTCATTGGGCTGGTGGATTGGGTTAAGTTGGAAATTAGTTTCAACCTGAGTTCGATTAATAAATATGGTTATAGAAAGTCCCCCTTCTAAGGGGGACACTTTGCAATACAGTAGTGATTCAAATTTTTCAACTTTTCACCCCGATGGTTCGGGACTGTGGCTCCAGCTTTTCACCACCGAGGGGTCGGGACTGTCGCTTCGCTCCAGCTTTTCACCTTTTCCTGCGTGCTTTTCGCAGTCCCGACTCATCGGGGACTTTCCCTTCACCAGCAATCTATTTCAACAGAACCATGCGGTTCACCTTTGTAAAACTGCCCGCTTGAATTCGAAAGAAGTAGACTCCGCTTGAAAAGCTTCCCGCATCAAACCGAACTTCATGCGAACCTGACGAAAGCGGCTCATTCAGAAGGGTGGCAACTCTGCGCCCAACAACGTCAAAAACATCAAGCTGCACGTGCGATGGGTTAGCGATTGAAAATGGGATGACCGTGGAGGGGTTGAACGGGTTGGGGTAGTTCTGACCAAGGTGATATTCTGCCGCCAGTTCTCCGCTGGAGCCAGTACTGGTGAGTAAATTCTGACCGCGGATTTCGATGTAATCAAAATCCATGTATCCCCAGCTATCTTCAATGTGGATGGTATTCGGACCGCTTACAAGGTCGATATCTAAACTTTTCGTGAGCCATTCATTCACTGCGCCACTGAACTCAATTTCACCGATTTCATCACCGTTTACGAAAAAAAATTGGCTTTTGGGCGATTCAAACGGCAGGCGAAAACCGACGGTGAGCTGATAGTTTCCGCTTTCATTAACGTCAATATCGTCCCATGTAATAGAGCCGTCGGCTTCAAGCCGCACGAACTCACCACCGCTCGCATCAGCGTGCGCCATCACCTCGGTGTCGCCGGTGAGGGTGCTGTTTTCAGCTTCCAGCCGGATAAACTCTGCTTCGGGATTAACAATAAGCTCAACGGATTCTGTCTGAATCTCAAACTCATCGTCTGTGGCAACGGCATAGAGCGTGTAGGTTCCCTCATCTAAAGGTGTCCACTCGGCAACGAACGGTTCTTCAGAAACCGTTTCATAAAGGTCACCATTTATAAAATAGCTGACTGATAATCCAGCCTCAGTTCCAGGCTGCAGTTCAACGGATAAACCGGTCGGTATACCCGCTTCCAGGTAATCGTCCGCGAGTGGAGTTAAAAGGGTGATTTGAGGAGGTTGCTGATCTGATTCCAACCCATAAACTTCAAGTTCATAAAGAGAGAACCCCCATTCAGTTGCCCGTTCCACTCCGTTCATCCGTACAAAACGGGCCGGAACGGGCTGCTCAAAAAAAAGAGAATCGAGCCCGCCGTCGCCGTTGTTTTCTTCGAAAATGGTATCCCAGTTAAATCCGTCGAACGATACGTCGATGGTGTACGACTCTGCATGCGCCGCTTCCCAAAAGAGCTTTATGTTGTGAATATCGTACGAGTTTCCAAGATCAACTTTAAGCCACTCACCATCCTGGTAGAGGCTGCTCCATCGGGTGCCCATGTTTCCATCGGTGGCAAACTCCGCTTCGTGCTGGCTGTTCTCGATACTTGATGCGGTGGTTGGCTGCTGAAACGCACGGTTTACGGCTTCAGGATCCAGAACCGTTACCGTAACGGAGCGCTCTTCTGTGTCGCCTTCAGAATCTGTTGCAATGAGTGTGTAGGTTGTGGTCTCTTCTGGCGTTACTTCCACGGAGTCGATCGGTTCAACGGGCTCTCCGTTCAGTGTTACAGTTTCAGCACCGCGAACATCCCACGAAAGTGTGCTGCTGCCGCCCTCTTCAATGCCTTCCGGAAAAGCGTTAAAATTGAGCCGGATCCCTTCAAAGGAGATAAGTACGTCATCGGGATAAAGATCTCGCATGGTCTTCATGTTCTCGAGCATTCGCGGCCAGCTGAGAGTACCGTCTACGCCCTCCATGTCGGTCCGTTCGGCCCACCAGTCGTACCACTGCCAGCCGAGTGCGCCTGCGTAGCCTCGATCGTAAAGTTCTTCGTAGAGATCAGACCAGTGTACACCGTACATACTGTCTGCATCGCCATCACGCCGGGGATCGCTCAGGAAAAATTCGCCCACTACAATCGGTTTATCGAGTTCCCAGTGAGAGGCGTCGTTGTGAAAAGGAGACTGCGACTGTGGAAAATGTTTGTAGTAGTGAATTCCATAAAAATCGAGAACGCCGTACTCATCGCCGCCGGCCGCAATCAGGCGATCATCACGGTAGTAGTTGGTCCAGGAGCCGATGTCGCTTGACGCCCGAATATTCCAGGAACC
>CAZKIZ010000070.1:0-11452 GCA_964552935.1 uncultured Rhodohalobacter sp.
ATCCCCTTATCACACTAATCAACATAGAACCATAATTTTTTATGAATTCATAGTGTATTAAAAGCCTGGCGGGTACCTCAATTCACTACCAAAAAAGAGCCACCAGGCCCATCGTGAGAATCAATACAACAAGAGCGTGAAACCGATAATTTTTATACCACGCTACATCAGCTTCAGGAATACGTACTTTTGATGCGGTAAAAAATGCGGAAATTTCTTTTTCAGGTTTGGCCAGGCTGACAACCACCATCACTACGCTGCTGAACAGGAAAATCAGAGTTGCAGAATAGAGAAAATGGATCGGAAAGAGAATAGTGAAAAAGTAGTTGTTCAGGATTAGTAAAAGCCCCATACCGCTCC
Organism: uncultured Rhodohalobacter sp.; assembly: GCA_964552935.1. Lineage (GTDB taxonomy): Bacteria > Bacteroidota > Rhodothermia > Balneolales > Balneolaceae > SW132. Next base: position 361 of record CAZKIZ010000070.1, read on the forward strand.
CGGCAAGCAGCGAATAATATGCGCCATCAGCCGTAGCGTTTTTCCAAAACAGCCCAAACAGAAAGCAGACCGTAATCGGCGGACTCAGGTAGGAGAGTACCGCCTGCAGATATTCCCAGAGAGTGGGAAAATTATCGATAAACGGAGCCCAGATTGATGCCAGGATCACGGCGATCAGGATAAATATTTTCCCCGTTTTTACCAGTTTCTCCTGGGATGCATCCGGCTTAAATTTCCTGTAAAGATCCATCGTTGCAATGCTTGAGGAGGCGGTAAGCGCCGAATCGATGCTCGACATCAGTGCGGCAACAAACCCTGTGAGGATGATTCCCAGCACGCCAACCGGAATCAGATCGTACATCAGTTCGGTGTAGATCAGGTTGGGATTGTCGATATCGGGCATCAGCAGGATCCCCAGCGTTCCGGGAAGTACCAGCAGGAAGAGCAGGGGCAGCTTCAGCAGGCCCGCAAAAATAGCGCCTTTTCGGCCGTCATCAAGCGTGCGTGCGCCAAGTACACGCTGAACCATGTGCTGGTTTGAGCACATGAAATAGAATCCGAGTATCGGCAGGCTGATGAGCAGTGAAGGCCAGGGAATATTGGGGTCATCTGCAGGCTGAATGAGGCTCAGAAAATCTGCACCTACTGTACTTCGCACCTCGCCCCAGGAGTCGACCTGCTGAAATACTACTACGGCAACAATGATGGAACCTATCGTAAGCAGTACCGCCTGGATTGAGTCGGTAACAATCACTCCTTTCAGGCCGCCCGATATCGTATAGAAACCCGTAATTAAAGCTGTGATAATGATAAAAATGTATAGCTCCATCTCCGGGAACACCCCCTTCATCAGAATACTGCCCACATAGATCGCCCCGGCTATATCAATCAAGATACTTATCATGATGGAGAGCACGGAGAAAAAATAACGCGACCGGTTATCGAACCTGCGCCCAAGGAACTCAGGCATGGTGGTGAGTTTATGCCTGAGGTAGTACGGCACAATGAAAACCGCGAAAATGAGCAGCATAATAGTGCCGGTCCACTCGTAATTGAATACCGAAATTCCGCTCTCGTACCCGCTGCTGCTCAGGCCGATAATGGTTGTAATAGAAATGTTTGTGGCGTAGAGAGATAAGCCGATAAGCGGCCAGCTCAGTGAGCGCCCGGCAAGAAAAAAGTCGTCGGTCGTCGACTGGTTGTCTTGCAGCCGAAGCCCTTTCCAGAGAATGTAGATCAGGTAAATTGCAACAATGGAAAAATCTAAATAGGTCACCCGATTAAAAACTTATTTACATGATAAATGCTGTCCGGATAAAAACAATCTGCAATCGGCTATCAGCCCGATTTACATACGGTAATATATATCGGTGAACCGCCTAAAGAAATGCAATAAACCTGTAGTCGGCAAACATTTTTTATCAATCGATAGCTATCGGGCAGGCTCACAATAACGGTGTTACATTGCCTGTGAATTCTGATCAGACAAATTCTTAGATTGATCCACCAATCGATCAATCTGTTTCTGATGGTGTGCGATATGTTCATCCATAAATTCCAGTGCCTGGCTGATATTCAAATAACCGGCCCGTGGATGCTTATAGAGTGCCTTTGAGAGTGTACTGCTGTCTGATTCAGTCAGAATCTCCTTCAGATCATTCCGGACCGATTCCCATTCCGATTTCATCTGTTCAAAATCAGGTGACTCTTCTTTTACCTCAGCAATTTTTGGGGCTTTAAATTTTAGCGGAAGGCGCAGTGCAATCTTCAGAATCAGGTGTCGCGTGGAGGCTCCCCATCCCGACCGGACGAAATTTTCGTGACGGACGAGATTTCGCCGGATCAGCTTTACCGACTGTTGCTCTGCCGTTACGAGGTGGCGCATAACTTGCAGAAGGTTCCACTGGTCGGGGTCAGGTTTAAATTGCAGCTGCTCAGCAGATAACCGGCTGTACCTAACAATGATACGGCCGCGCCGTGCCTCCAGGCGGTCAAACAGCAGTCGGGTTTTTTCTTTCATTAATCTATTTCATTGATATGGCAAGATAAACATGGTATGTCTGTCTCACACCAACCTACGCACTGCATCGAAATCAACCACCAGACAGATCTCTTCTCAACAATTGAACAGACATACCATGTTTTAACCAAGTGACGAGGCAGAACCTGAAACATGGTATGTCTGTCTCACACCAAACCATGCTCTGTATCGAAATTACCCACGTGATAGATCCTTTTTCGTCAGTTGAACAGACATACCATGTTTGAACTCAATCTACTTCACATGCTCTCCGAACCAGTCGATCACCCGGGTCATGAAATCGAGCTGATGCGCCCTTTCGGTGAGTCCGTGCGGCTGTCTTGGGTAGAGAATCAAACCTGTAGGAATGCCTTTCATTTCTAAAAACTGGTGCAACTGAATGGACTGTTCGGGATGTACACGATCGTCGGCCAGGCCGTGCACGACAAGCAGCGGAGTATCGGCATGATTGAGCCACGCCACAGGTGATCGCTCCCAGTTCTGGCCGGGATTATCAAACCAATAGAGATCCCAGTGGACCACACTCATTTCGTGGGGAATGTCCGTCGTGCCCATGAAGGAGATCCAGTTGGAAAGGCCCGCAAATGTGATTCCGGCAGCAAATCGTTCGCTGTGACGGGTGGCGGCCCATGCGGCAAAATATCCGCCGTACGAGGTGCCGGAAATCCCAACTCTGTCAGGATCGATCAGGCCAATATTCTCCAGATGATCTATCCCAAACAGAACATCGTCAAACTCCTTGCCGCCCAGGTCGCGATGGTTTGCAGAAGCGAAGTCAGTGCCCCGCCCGCCGCTGCCGCGATAGTTCGGCTTGAAGACTACATATCCTTCATTCGCCAGAACCTGCACCGGGTAGAGCGCCCGGGTATTCCATCCGTTCATGCTGATTCCCTCCGGACCTCCGTGCGGTAAAATAGCCAGCGGATACTGCATCCCCTCCTCATAACCAACCGGTTTCACTAAAATCCCCTCCATCTCCAGGCCGTCTGCTCCCATCCAGGTGATGGAGCTCTGGTCGCCCAGTTCTTTATCCTCCAACCATTCGTTGTGATGCGTGATCCGGCTGAGCTCTCCCCGCTGAATGGTTCCGCGATAGACTTCACCGGGATGTTCGCGTGTATTGACAGATGCTGCAAACGTACGGTTTTGTTCATCCAGGCTGATGCTTCTGAAAATCTGATCACCGCCACCGGCAATGCGGGTTATATCGGGCCGGTCGATCCGCATTCTGTTTAATGTTGTGACGGATCTTTCCACTGCTGTAAATAGCAGCGCACGATTGGTTTGCCATGTAATGGATTCTACGGTTCCCTCCCAGGCCACCGGCGTCAAGTCATTCATTTCTGTTCCGTCAGCACTCAAAACCCAGATTCGCTGCGGCAGCGGATCGCTGTACACACTGCCGGCCAGAACCGCCAGCTGGTTTCCATTTGGGGACCAGCTCATGGCCGCTTTTTTCTTAGGTGCCGTCATGATCTCATTCAGTTCCGAACCGTCGCGGTTGATGACCGCATACCGCGAATACATTTGTTCAATATCGGCGCCCGGTTCATCACTTATCCGGATAGCGAGCCGTTCACCTTCGGGTGACCATGAAAAATCCCAGACGTACAGATCTTCCGGCGTGATGATCTCCGCATCGCCATCGCGAGGCTGAACCCATAAACGCATGTATCGCTGATTTTCCCCGGATACAATCATATCATAGCCTCTCTGCTCCATCTGCCTGCGCTCTTCGGAAACCGGCTCCATTGCGGTATAGGCGATAGCTGATCCGTCAGCCGTCCACGCAAAACTGCTCAGGCCGTGCTCCGCTGAGGTGTGTCTCTGTAGATCACCCCCAGAGCGGTCCACCGAGTAGACCTGGGTTTGATTGTGACGGTCCGCTATCCGCGTGGTGAAATAGAGGCGTCCGTCAGCGCCCCACTGAGGTGATCCGGCACTGTTCGGTTTTTCAATGACCGGAACGGCATCCCCACCGTCTGACGGAATGATATAGAGCTCAGAAAAATTTCTGCCGATGTTATCCTCTTCGGTACGAGGCACACTCAGCGTATAGGCTACATAATTGCCGTCGGGACTCATGGCCACGGTGCCCACTGTTTCGATGGAGACAACATCGTTGGGTGTGAGGCCCTGCGCCTGCAGGAGGTTTGCCGCGATTATAAACAGAAATACAAGTGAAAGTCGTTTAAACAGTGTAAGATTTATCATAATCTGTGATAAGATTGAGTTCAGTTCCAAGGATAACCGGTCGATAAAGATAATCAATGCGAACAATTTCAAAAGGAAAATATTGATTGTTCAATGCTTTGATGAAGTCGGGTTTGAACGGATGATTTGTAGCGGGTTGATTTGATTCACGAGCCGCATTTTTAAAGCTCAGATTATGTTAAAGAATTTTAATAGTTTCTGTAGAGCTTAAGAATATCCCAAAAAAAGCGATGATTGACCTATCTTCGTATAGTCGCAGATAATTCATTTTTATGCCCATTTTCTCAACCATATAACGTTTTAATTACCTTTTTTCAGGCCGGCCGGCAGTGAGATGACATTGCGGTGTCGCATGATTGAACAATCCCAAGAAGTATGAATAGTCTGATTCAAGAATCATTTCACAAAGAAAAGCTGGACTTGCTGCTAAAGCTGATCGGCCAGATCAACTCTAATCTCGACATCAACAAAGTTCTTTTAAACATTATCGATGCGGCCAAAATTATCACCGACAGTGAGGCCTGTTCAGTATTTTTAATTGATAGCCTGACTGACGAGATGATACTGAGCATTCCAACCGGCCCTGCAGGGGATGCGATTACCGGGAAACGGTTTCCGATGGGTGAAGGAATTGCGGGTTGGGTAGCCGAAAACGGGCAGCCCCAAATCGTAAATGATGTATCGGCTGATGAACGCTTCAGGGGAGATTTCAACCCGGAAATTTTTATAACACGCAACATACTTTGTGCCCCGCTGCTTAACCAGTCCCAGGAAGTGATTGGTGTTCTGCAGGCTATAAACAAAGAGGATGCAGGGCAGTATATACAGGATGAAGTTCCGCTTTTCCAGGCGCTGGCTAACCAGGCCGCAATCGCCATCACCAACGCACGGATGCACGAAGAACGGACAACACTACTTGCAGAAATTCACCATCGGGTAAAAAACAACATGGCGGTTGTATCGAGCCTGATCCAGATGCAGGCGATGATGGAGCAGGATATCAGCGTGCAGGGTAAACTGCTCGTAAATGTAGCCAGAATTTCAAGCATGGCAACCGTTCATGAGCAGCTATATAACTCTGATAATTTTTCGAGACTGAATTTTGCAGAAAATATTGAGAAGGTGAGCATCAGCTCTCTCAGCAGCCTGAACTCTTCAAGCCGTGTGAAAACGTCGTTTCGTTGCGACAAATCATACCTGAGTATCAACCAGTCTATTCCATGCTCATTGATCGTGAATGAAGTAATTATACATCTTGTAAAGCATGGATATGAAACTGTTGATGAAGGTTTATTTGATCTGGACCTTGCAGAGTCTGATGATAAAGAATCAATCCTATTGACAATTCACCATAACGGGCAGTCTATCAGAGAAAGAATTGAGGGAGAGGATATCAGTGAAGCCGGTTTTCACCTCATTGATGTGCTATCCAAGCAGCTTGAGGCCGAATACAGCTACACAGAAGATCCCGACCTGCATGAATTCAAGCTGAGCTTTCAAAAGTCTGATAAGAAAGGAGTCGGTAACCACAGCCTCTGATTCACCGATATCAAAATATACACTCCCGCTTATTCTGCCGGTCAGCGACGCTGCGTTACGGTTTCTGCAAGCTTTTTTCCCATAATCAACAGTGCTACTCCCACAATAACCTGGCTGAAAATATACGCGGCAAAAAGAGCAAAAGAGTTTGAGTAGATCACAAACGCCTCCGCCATAAACCCGGAGTAGGTGGTATAGCTCCCCAGAAGTCCGGTTAGGAGAAACAGGTTGATTCGGGCATTTTTTTCGGGATGTCTGCTAAGAACAGTGAAGAGAATTCCCATCAAAAAACTGCCAAGAATATTTTCGAGCGTTGTGGCGGTAATGATGCTGACGTCTCCCACAAATAATCTGAACAGATTGTTTGTGCCGTGCCGCAGCAACGCACCGCAAATTCCGCCCAGCGCAACCCATACTACATTTGATGATATAAGATTTTTCATCAGGCAGCCCCCGGCATCAAACGGATCAATTCATATCCCGCAACAAGAGCACCAAATGCAGCCGCTATCTGCCAGAAAAGGTAGAGCAGCAGTTTTGAGACCGGCCCCGATAAAAGCTTTCCAGTTTCCAGGGCAAATGTTGAAAACGTGGTATAGGATCCCAGGATGCCTACAGTCAAAAACAGAACGATACTTTCCGGGGCATTTACCGACAAGCTGAAAAAAGAGAGCAGAACTCCTGCCAGGAAACATCCGATTACATTTGCGAATAAAGTGCCGGTGTAGACAGAAGACCCACTGAAAAGTTTTAATGCAGCAAGCCCTGTGAGGTAGCGAAGCACAGCGCCGATGGCTCCGCCCAATCCAACAAGAAGCACCTCTGTCATAAATACATATTTGGTTTATTCATCTTGACAAGATAAAGAAAACAACCACTCAGCTATAGATCTTTATTTTCATTCACTCAGCCCTTAAAATCTAAAATTTATATACGATAATAAAAGCCGTATCATATTTCCCTTTAAAAAGGCAGGTTAATCCTCTTTTATTCTATTTTTCAAATGGCCATTTGGGTAGCAATTTTATTAGGCATCATTCAGGGGATTTTTATGTTTTTCCCGGTCAGCTCTACCAGCCACCTGGCGCTGGTTCAGCATTTTCTGATCAGCCGCGGTGTTGTACTGCCCGATCCCGATTCGCCGGAGATGATTCTGTTTGATCTGATTGTGCATGTAGGCACGCTGGTCTCCATCGCCTACGTTTTTCGTGACAGCCTCACCAAGTTTATTCAAAATACACTCTCCGGGTTTTACGAGCTAAAAACCGGCGAAAGCACACCCGTTGGCGGGCTTTACCGAAAACTCACATTTCTCGGTTTGCTTTCTGTATTTATGACCGGCGCGATCGGCTTTCCCCTGAAGGCGATGTTCGAGCAGGTGTTTGCGAATCCGCTGATCATAAGCGGCACACTCGCTACAACCGGCGTGATTCTCTGGTTTACCGACAAGCTTCCGCCACGAAAAATCGGGCTGCGCCAAATTGGTATCGGCATGGCGATCATCATCGGAACCGCACAGGCTTTTGCCCTGATGCCGGGACTGAGCCGAAGCGGAATGACCATCGCGTTTGCCCTTTTTGCCGGTATGCAGCGTAAATGGGCGGCTGAATACAGTTTCTTCCTGGCTATTCCAACCATTCTGGGCGCATCACTGCTTCAAACAGTTGAGGTGATGAGCCTTGGCGGGCTGACGCTCTCTGCCCCCGTATTAATCACCGCGTTTGTAGTTTCTGCAATTGTCGGGATTTTTGCCCTCAAAATTGTGATTCACCTGCTCTATAAGGCGCAGTTCCGTGTCTTTTCATATTACCTCTGGCTGCTTGCTGCGACTGTAGCCGTAGCGTCCACCCAGGGAATCATGTAGGGATATTTGCATCATTTCGGTATAAAATTGGTAATTTACAGTCTGCCTGAGTACTATTTTCTTTTCATCCACTAAGATTCTCAGAACCGATGGCAACTTTCGACGAAGTAAAACGAGCCCTGCTCATCAGCCTGTTTGTGTCGCTTTTCTCACTCTCCCTGAAGATCGCAGCTTTTGTCATCACAGACTCTACCGCCGCCCTGTCTGACGCCGCTGAATCTGTAGTGCACATCTTTGCGGTGATGTTTGTGGTGTATGGATACTACCTGAGCATCAAACCGGCAGATGACGATCACCACTACGGCCATGAGCGGGTGGAGTTTTTATCAGTCGGAGCGGAGGGAGCCATCATCATCGTTGCCGGGATTTCCATTCTCTACCACGCGTTCGAGAGTATGATCACCGGTATAGAAATTGTGAACATGGGCACCGGTATTTTCCTGCTGGTAGCGGCAGCCCTGATCAACCTGGTTCTTGGAAGCTACGTCCTGCGGGTGGGACGTAAACACGACAACATGATCGCCGTCAGTAACGGAAAACACACGCTTACCGATGTCTGGACCAGCGGTGGTGTTGTGATAGCGCTTGTGATCATACATTTTACCGGGTGGCTTTTTATTGATGTGATTGTCAGCCTGCTGATTGCCGGATACATCATGTATGAGGCGTACAAACTGCTCAGCTTCTCGGTAAAAGGGTTGATGGATACCCGTAATCCATCAGCCGATAGTGCGCTGACCCGCGTACTGAATGAACAGCTGCCCGGTAAAGCCAAAGGGTGGCACCATCTTCGCCATCGCACCTCCGGCAATACCACCTGGATTGAGTTTCATCTTGTTTTTGATGATGAAATCAACCTGAAAGATGCCCACGATGAAGCCACAGTTCTTGAAAGAAAGCTGATTGACTCCCTGAAGACCGATGCGATCATCACCATCCACCTGGAGCCGGATGAGGCCCACGACGAATCGCATACCATTCTGAAAGGCGCCAATAAAAAGAAAGATCTGGATGAGTTTGTATAATTTATTCTTTCAGGAATCGTAGTATGATACGTACCTTCTGTACGTAACAGTAAGATGTAACCCCAACCGCTGAGTTCTCCATCGTGAAACACCTGTTTGCCGCAATACTCTTTTTACTACCGCTGGCGCTTGTTCCCATTCTGCAGGCGCAGGATAACGGCGAGTTCAAAATTGCCCGGGTTCAGTACCGCGGAGGCGGTGACTGGTACAGTTCACCCACGGCGCTGACCAACCTCGCCCGGTACGCCAGGGAAAATCTGCCCATTAACATCAGTGCGCGCTATGACGACGTGCAGCTCGGCAGCCGTGATATTTTCAACTACCCGTTTCTCTTCATGACCGGCCACGGAAACATCAGCGTGAACGACTCTGAGATGGAAAATCTGCGACGATATCTTGAAAATGGCGGGTTTCTGCATGTTGATGATGATTACGGTATGGATGAGTACGTGAGGCCGATCCTGAAAAGAATATTTCCCGACGAAGATTTTATAGAGCTCCCGGCAGATCATCCAATTTACGGCAACGTCTACTCTTTTCCTGAAGGGCGCCCCCCGAAAGTGCACGAGCACGACGGGCTTCCTCCCCAGGCATTTGCGGTTTACCGCCAGGGTCGGATGGTTCTCCTCTACACCTACGAATCGAATCCGTCAGACGGATGGGCATACGATGAACATAGCAACCCAGAACAAATAACAGAAGCCGCACTGCGATTCGGGGCAAATGTGCTGGTCTACGTTTTCAACTCCCCGTAGCTCACACAACACACTTGCCGGCAACGATTTCCACAGATTGTTTTTGTGCTGATAATCCTTCGTGAAATGTGCTATATTTGATTTTCAGTCAAATGCCGCACCCTTTCAACGATACAATCTGCATGAGAAAAGTTATTGCATATCTCAAACTGCTGACTCTAACCGTTTACACCCTTATTACCTGGTCGATCTATATGATTGGCCTTGGATTGGTAAAGATCACCGGGCTTAACTACGAGCCGTGGAGAAATCTTTTCATGAGAAGCTGGGCAAGAGCCAGCGCCCTGATCTTCAACATTCACATCAAAGCCGAAGGCACGCCGCCTGAGGCTCCGTTTTTCATTGTTTGCAATCACATGAGCTACATCGATATTATCCCGCTGTTTATTCATCTCAAATGTACGTTTGTGGCAAAAAAGGAGGTCCGAAGCTGGCCCATGCTTGGAAAAATGGTGGATTCAGTTGGCGTAATTTTTGTGGATCGCACAAAACGAACCGACGTAAAGCGTGTTAATGATCTGATTACTAATTCGCTCAATAAATACCAGGGTCTGATTGTTTTTCCTGAGGGGACATCAACCGAGGGAAGTAAAGTGAGACGATTTCACGCGCCGCTGCTTCAATATCCCGCCTCTGTAAACTACCCTGTTCACACGGCTTCCCTTCACTACGAAACGGCCCCCGGTGATCTGCCCGCGATCGACAGCGTCTGCTTTTACGGCGGACGGGAATCGTTTGGAAGTCATGTTGTGAAATTTGCCCAAACCCGGCGCACCAACTGCACCATCCGTTTTGGTGAGGAACCGGTTCAATCAACCGACCGAAAAGAACTAGCAGAAAAACTGCACACCGAAGTTGAAAAGATTTTTGAACCTACATCCTTTCCTGACAAATCTGAAGAACTCAGCGAATCAGCACCTTAAACTTTCGAGTTAAAATTGTAGATACAGAATCTATTCCGTTACTTCATCCTTCTGTTACTAATAATTAGTAGAACGTTTCAATTCAAAATTCAGAAATCAATTTATGGACTACAAAAAGAAATGGTGGCGACATTCCGTAATCGGGGTAACGCTGGTTGGACTCGGAATCAATTTTATAGGGGAAGCGATCATCATTAAAGGAAACAGCCCGGCTGAGTTTGATCTTGGCCATGCCGCGCTCTGGTTCTGGATTGGACTGTTCGGGCTTGTGTCAATCAACGCCGGAATCTCCTTCGTGGCCGATGCCGTAAAACAGAGAATCTACCTGGAGATGGAGAACGGAGAAGCACCCGTTTCAAAGAATTCCGGTTGATGATTCCATCTGTTGGGCATTAAACATGGTATGTCTCGAAATGGCAAGTAACTACGTTGCACAAAAACATTTCAAAGAGGCATCTTAACTGTTCACGTGTAATAGACATACCATGTTTCTGCCCGTATCAACACCGCCCTACAATTCTCCCCACGACTCAGCGCCCCCGCGGTAAATCCACCATATCTTGGATGGATTGATGGCTAAACATGGTATGTCTCGAAATGGCAATGCACTACGCGGCACAAAAACATTTCAGAAAGGCACATTAACTGTTCACGCGCAAAAGACATACCATGTTTGCGGAGCAGCACCTCCCTGCATTTCCCCCGCGACCCAGCGGTAAAACCACCAACTG
>CAZKIZ010000071.1:0-11452 GCA_964552935.1 uncultured Rhodohalobacter sp.
CAAGCAGTTCGCAACGCTCTGGAAGTGTGCTGAGCAGTTTTATTCCCGATGAGCCCGGGTTGATGATATTCCGGGGATGAGGATCGAACGTCACAATTATACTTCGCGAATTTAGCTCTTTCGCCTTCTTTATAACCGATTCAATCAGAACTTTATGGCCTTCGTGAACACCATCAAAAGTTCCAACGGTAAGAACCGTATCATCGTCGCGTCTCACATCATCAAGAAAAACCAATTTTGACATAGATTTACCCGTTTATGCGTTGATCAAATTGTTCCGGAAGAAGTGCATCCTCAACAGAAAAATCGCCAATGGCAGTTCTCCGCAATGATACAAGATGCGCCCTGCTGTTCAGTGCCAGTCCCAAATCATGGCCAATAGAACGAATGTATGTTCCTTTACCACAGTGAATTCTCAGGGTCAATTCAGGCAGTGAAAAATCAAGAATATCAATACTATGGATGGTAACCTGACGTGGCGGAGTGGTAACTTTCTCACCCCGGCGGGCTTTTTTATAGAGACGCTCCCCTTCCACTTTTATGGCTGAATACATTGGGGGCGACTGCAAAATAGTTCCGGTAAATGAAGATTCTATCTCTTCTTTAATGCTTTCAATGGTGATATGCTCCCACCCGGCAAACTGATCGGGCTCGAGCGCTGCATCGTAACTTTCGGTTGATTCACCAAATTTGAGAGTGGTTTCATAAACTTTGGATTGATGCTGTATCTCAGAAATGGTTCGGGTCGCTTTACCGGTGCAGAGAACCAGAAGGCCGGTTGCCAGGGGATCAAGAGTTCCGGCGTGGCCAACTTTTTTGGGAGGAACACGGTTTCTCACATACCTTACGGCGTCGAAGCTAGACCATGTAAGGGGCTTATCAATGAGAACAACGGCGCCGGAGGTGAAGATATCGGGCGAGATAGCACCGGACGCAGCCGATACCACAGGTAGCTTAGAAAGAGGAATAACACTCTTTGCCATGCAGCTTATTTTTCGTCGCTATTGTCTTTACCGGCACGCTGCTTTCTTGCCTTTGCAAAGAGCTGCTCCATTTTGTTTACGTACTCAGCCGTATCGTCCTCGAAAAAGAGAAGCTCAGGTATTCTGCGAACCTGGTTTTTGATTTTAGACGCCAGTTCATATCGTATCTGATCCTGATTATCGTCAATAAACTTATAGATCGATTCCGGCTCCCTGTCCTGCGTAAAAACACTCAGATACACCTTCGCTATCGACAGGTCATCGGTCATGCGAACCTGCGTCACCGTTATGAATGTACCGGTGGGCTGATAGTTTTGCTGCAGTATGCCGCCCAAATCTCTTTGAATGACGGATGCGAGCCGTTTAGTACGAATACTCATGGCAATACTCCTTTATACTTCTATTGTGCGTCTTCGAGTTTACGCTTCTCTTCTTTGATTGTATAGCTCTCAAATTCATCTCCAACTTTAATATCGTTGAAGTTTACTATACTGATTCCACATTCGTAACCTGACTGCACCTCTTTCGCATCATCCTTGAAGCGCTTGAGCGAGTCAATCTCACCATCCCAAATCACAACACCGTCACGGATAATCCGTATCGGGTTGTTTCTGTGGATCTTGCCTTCCGTTACGTAACAACCGGCAATGGTACCCACTTTCGAAACTTTAAAGACTTCACGAACTTCAACCATACCCATTATCTCTTCAGAAATTTCAGGGCTCAGCATTCCTTCAAGTGCATCGTGAACTTCATCAACTGCGTCATAAATAACGCTGAAGAGTCGCACATCAATACTCTCTGCTTCGGCAAGTTTCCTTGCGGTAGAGCTTGGGCGGACCTGGAATCCGATAATAATGGCATCGGATGCAGAAGCGAGCAGAACGTCGGATTCTGTAATAGCGCCTGAACCGGTGTGAATTACATTCACGGAAACCTCTTCAGTTCCCAGTTTTTGCAGTGCACCTGAAAGTGCTTCAATAGAGCCATCAACATCGGCTTTTATAATAATATTCAGCTCAGATACTTCGCCAAGCGCCATTCGTCTTGAAAGATCATCAAGCGTAAGATGCTTCGTTCTTCTGAGCGACTGTTCACGCCGTATTTGTTGCCGCTGATTGGCAATATCTTTTGCGGTTTTTTCATCATGAGGAACGATGAGCCGGTCGCCGGCCTGCGGTACTGAATCAAAACCTGTAAGCTGTACGGGTGTTGAGGGGCCGGCTTTCTTGAGCCTGTCGCCATGTTCATTCTCCATAGCACGCACACGCCCGAAACAAGGACCGGCTACAAATGGATCACCCACTTTAAGTGTACCGTTCTGTACAAGAATATTTGCAACAGTACCTTTTCCTTTATCAATTCTCGATTCAAGGACAATTCCCTGGGCCAGTCGGTCCGGGTTTGCTTTCAGTTCGAGCAGTTCCGCTTCAATGAGAACTTTTTCGAGCAGATCATCAATTCCATCGCCTGTCTCCGCAGAAACTTCAGCTACCTGTGTTGTTCCGCCATACTCTTCAACAATAACCTGGTGTTCGGAGAGCTGCTGTTTAATCTTATCCGGATTTGCTCCCGGCTTATCCATCTTATTTATCGCTACAACAATAGAAACACCGGCTGCTTTCGAGTGATTAATCGCCTCAATGGTTTGAGGCATCACAGAATCATCGGCTGCAATTACAAGAATAACAATATCGGTTGCCTGTGCACCACGGCTACGCATTGCGGTAAACGCCTCGTGACCTGGAGTATCCAGGAACGTGATTTTCTTATCATCATCCGTCTTCACTTCGTAGGCACCCACGTGCTGCGTGATACCGCCAGCCTCGCCGGCCGCTACTTTCGCTTTACGAATATAATCGAGCAGAGAGGTTTTACCGTGATCAACGTGACCCATAACAGTAATGATGGGTGATCTCGGTTTCAGATCTTCCGGATCGTCCTCCTCTTCCACATAAATCTCTTCAACCACTTCATCGGCATCAACAAAGTTGACGTCGTAGCCGAATTCATCAGCCACCAGTTCAATCGTTGCGGCGTCGAGCCTCTGATTAATAGATACCATCATGCCGACATTCATACAGGTTGTAATCACATCGGTAGGCTTAACTTCAAGGAGGTCCGCAAGATCACTTACTGTAATAAACTCAGTCACATCAATGACCTCCGTTTCCAGTTCGCTCATCTCATCCTGCATCTGCCGCTCTTCTTCACGCTCCTCTTTACGCTGCTTACGGCGTTTTGAACGCTTGCTTCCAACCGTGTCGGAATCTTTCATGCGCGCCATCGTTTCACGCATTTTCTTATCTACATCCTCCTCATCAACCTTGGAACGGCGCGATTTTTTCTTCGTCTTCTTGGTTTTCTTCGCATCGGCAGAGTCGCTCTTGCTTTTGACCTTAGCGGAATCATCATCCGTACGATCCTTTCGCCGTTTACGTTTTTTAGTTTTCTTCGGCTTATCGGAGGTAAATGAAACTTTACCGACAACTTTCGTCCCTTTTAACTTACCGGCAGAACCGCGAATAATTTTTTCTTCGTCTTCGTCTTCATCTGCGGAATCAGAATCTTCAGTCTCTTCGGTGTCATCAATTTCTTCATCTTCTGCAGCTTCCAGGTCATCAGATTCATGTTTGGTATCTGCAACAGCGGCCGTCTTCTCCTCTTTTACTTCCTCATCTTCCTCCTCCTCAGTATCGGACTCCTCTTTCTTAGCAACAGGCTCTTTCTCTTCAGCAGCTTCTTCTTTCTTTTCTTCTTTTGCAGCTACTTCTTCTTTCTCTGCGTCAGGTGTTGATTCGGGCTCAGTTTTAACCTCAGCTTTCTCTTCTACCGCTTCTTCCGCAACTTCATCTTTTTGCTTGGGCTCAGGCTTTTCTTCTTTTGTCTCAGCCTTCACTTCCGGCTCCGGATCGGGTTCCGGCTCCGGCGGGGTTTCCATCGGCTCAAGTGAGCTTTCAGGTGATTCAACCGTTTTCTTGGCCGGCTTTTCATCTTTCTCTTCACCCTTGGGTTTTTCATCCTCAGGCTCAAGATCGTCTATCGGCTCCAGGAAACTATCTAACGTAACGCTTTCGTTACGGTTCGACATGATTTGACTGCGGCGGCTTTCATACTCCTCTCTGGCCCTGGCATGCTCGCGGCTTTTTGCTTTGTCGTCGCCATATTCAAATGCCAGCACCTCGTACATCTCCGGCGTAATCTTGGTGTTCGGACGATTAGCGACATCAAAATCATGCTCACCCAGTGTATCAACAATTGATTGGGTCGCAACATTAAATTCTGATGCAACTTTAAATAGTTTTTTTGGCTTATTGTCCGTCATATAAAAGTATAGTGGATTTTATCAGTAATTCTTTGGTTTAACCGCAACTCACTAAAGTTACGATCAATCTTGTTCGTCCTCAAATTCGTAGGCGATGATATCGATAATTCTTTCAGCTTCTTCTTTATCGATTTTACCTTCTGTACGACGAACAAGTTCATCTTCATCGAGCTCCAGAACAGCTCTGGCGCTATCGCAGCCGATATCATGAAGCAGCGCAATGGTTTCAGGACCAAAATCTATTTCAAACTCATTGATATCGATATCGTCTTCTTCTTCAACTTCGCGGAATACGTCGATCTCAACTTCGGCCAGTTTAGAGGCGAGACGAATATTTACTCCGCCCTTACCAATCGCTTTTGAAACTTCGTCGGCCGGCACAAGAACATTTGCTTGTTTGCCATCGTCCGTAATCTCAACTTTCAGGACCCTTGCAGGCTGAAGTGCACGTTTGATAAACTCAAATTTATCGGGCGTGTAGTTGATCACGTCAATATTTTCGTTCTGTAGTTCACGTACAACTGCGTGGATCCGTATCCCTTTCATTCCCACACATGCACCAACAGGATCTACGCGCTCATCGTGCGATTGCACGGCGACTTTCGATCTGTCTCCGGGCTCACGCGCAATGCGAACCAGCTCGATAATTCCGTCAAATACCTCAGGAATTTCGTTTTCAAAAAGTCGTTCCAGAAACATGGGAGACGTTCTTGAAATGATGACGGTTGGATTTCCTCCAATTCGCTTCACTTCTACAACCACCGCACGAATCGTATCACCTTTCCTGTAGCGATCTTTATAGATTTGTTCGTTCCTTGGAAGCAGCAGCTCCACACCGTTGTGATTTACCAGAATGTCTTTATTGTTGCGCACCTGGTATACATCACCCAGTATGATGTCCCCGATCCGGTCGGAGTAATCTTCAAAAATATTATCTTTTTCAATTTCCCGAATACGCTGAGCCAGCTGCTGACGCGCCATTGTTACTGCGCGGCGACCAAAATCCGTTATGGAAATTTCCTGAGCATACTCATCATAGAGCTCCAGGTCAGGATCCTGCTTTTGAGCTTCTTCAAGCGTAATTTCTGTAACTTCATCAGTAAGTTCTTCAGCAGGAACCACTTCCCGGATGTGAAGAATCTGAATTTCGCCACGGTCTGCGTTCAATATCACTTCAAATGCTTCATCTGAATCGTATTTCTTACGAATCATTGTCCTGAAAACATCTTCCAGAATGGAAAGGAGCAGATCTTTATCTATTCCTTTGTCTTTTGCGATCTCCGCAAAGGATTGAATAATTAATTTTGAAACGTCGTTTTGCATCGGTAATGATGGTTTTATAGTATTCGGTTACCGGCTATATAGTTGGTACGATTTTCGTCTCCACAAGATCCTCAAACCGTATGGATGTTTCTTTGTCCTTATCGTGCTGAATTTTAACGTAATCCTCAGAAACATCTTTCAAGATGCCTTCAATTTTCTCGTAAGTGTCGTCCTGCTTGTATTTAACTTTGGCAGTCCGGCCTCTGTTTTTGGCAAACTGACGCCTGTCCGACAACGGTCTGCTAAGACCGGGTGAAGAGACATTTAAGCGATACGATTTAACAAAAAGTTCTTCTGATTCGACCATAAATGAAAGTTCACGGCTTATTCTTGAACATTCATCCAGGTTCACACCGCCTGTTTCTGAATCCACATACACCCATACAACGTTCATCTCCTGCTGCTTTAACTCCACATCAACAAGAAACATATCTGTTTGGCTGACAAGAGTTTCTGCCAGTTCTTTAATACGTTTTAACGGGTCACTTATCATCAAATACAGTGGTTATAAGTACAAAAAAAAGTGAGAACCTCACGGCGCCCACTCAAGTCACTTAAAATAGGCTAATATCCTTTAAAAACCAACCGATTGCACATATCCATTTGTATCAGCCGGTGTGTTCAGGCAATCTGCACTTTCATAATTACATTAAATTCTGCAGGCGCTCTTTACATCTTTAATCAGCCGTTTGATTTACTCCTTCCGGGTAGCTCTGTACATTTTGTTTTCTGTAAACAAATATCTCGCTTATCTTCAGGCAACACAATAGAATTTAAACTCTCATGCTGTGAATATCATGCCTAAGACAACTCATACTCAAAAATCTTTAAACAGCTACAGCGCTTTGCTCCTGCCCTTTTTTCTCCTGCTGACCCTTACTTTCATTGCAGGCTGTTCCGGCTCTGAAAGGCCTGAAACAGAAACAGCACAGGAAGAACGCCATTTAAATTATGAAGCAACAGTTACTTTTTTAGACAACCGCGGTGAGGAGATCACGACCATTGAAGCCGCCATAGCCGACGATGATGCAAGCCGCAGTGAAGGACTGATGAACGTAAATTCACTGCCTGAACATGCAGGCATGCTCTTTATATTTGATGAGAACCGGGAGCGCAGTTTCTGGATGGCCAGCACGCCGCTTTCGCTGGATATTATATTTGTAAATGAAGATTACGAAATAGTGAGAATCCACAGGAACACCTCCCCGTTTTCAACCGATAGCATACCTTCGGAGCTCCCCGCAAAATATGTAGTTGAGGTTAACTCAGGATACACCATGCGTCACGATATTAATGAAGGCGGCAGCATCCAGATAGGCGAGTAAAACTCGGATTATCTCGCGACGGCGCAATGACGCAACGGGGATTCTGAGGCTTTGAATCGCTCATAGAAAGTTCATTGAACTTACATGCCTTACTGTGGCACATGCTGTTTCTAAAATATAGAATAGGCCTCTATGACACTTCAGGGTCTGAAGTTTTAAAACATAATCTAAACCAACTTTGCGTCTTCGCGCCGCTGCGTGACACGCATAATTTCTCGCGACGGCACCATGGCGCTAAGAGTGCTGAGGCTTTAAACCACTCATAGAAAGTACTCTGAACTTACGTGCCTTGAGGAGGCTCGTTCTGTTACCAAAATAGAGATTAGGCTTATACTTTATAACCATACCTTCAAAGTCGCCCTAAAACCCCCCTTAACCTAGCCACCGAAATACGTTGCGTCTTCGCGCCGTTGCGTGACACCCACAATTTACTCCGCTGCGTGACACTCCTACTTTGCGCCGCTGCGGGAGACTCACACTTTTTAAACGGCCATTTCGGTTTCAGTGGTTATAAACTGCATCACCTCTTCTACATTCCGCCGTGAGCCGATATAAATCGGGGTGCGCTCATGTATTGCCTCTGGCTGTAGCTCCATGATTCGCTGATCACCATCCGTAGCAAGTCCGCCCGCCTGCTCAATAATAAAACTGAGCGGATTGCACTCATACATCAGCCGAAGCTTACCGTTGGGATAAACCTTGCTGGAGGGATAGATAAAAATCCCCCCTTTCACTAACGTCCTGTGGACGTCGGCCACCATCGATCCAATGTATCGTGCTGAATACGGCCTGCCGCTCTCTTTATCTTCTTTCTGGCAGTATTTAATATATTTTTTGAGCCCGTCTCCCCAGCTATTGTAGCTCCCCTCGTTAATACTGTAAATAGTGCCGTGATCCGGCATTTCAAAATCGTCATCGGAAAGGATGAACTCACCTATACTCGGATCGAGTGTAAAAGCCGATACGCCCATCCCGGTTGTGTACACCATAATGGTTGAGGAACCGTACAGAACATATCCGGCCGCTACCTGCCGAATTCCAGGCTGCAGCGCGTCGCCTTCAACAAGGTTGGGATCAAATCGCGCCTGTCTCATGTAGATCGAAAAGATGCTCCCTATCGATACGTTCACATCAATGTTGGAGGAGCCATCGAGCGGATCGAGATAGACGATATACTTGCCCCCTTGACTGTTTAACCTTACGATGCCGTCATTCTCCTCAGATATCACCATGCAGGTTATGAGCGAGCGATCGAGGGCTGAAATCAGCTGCTGGTCTGCGAAAAGATCCAGCTTCTTAACCGATTCACCATGAATGTTTTTTGAACCGTCCACCCCAAGCAGGCTGGTTATCCCCGCTTTATTGACCTCTCTCGAAATAATTTTTGCTGCCAGTCCAATATCCCTCAGCAGCTGTGAGAGCTCTCCTGTGGCGCCCGGAAACCGATTCTGTGACTGAATGATGTACTCGTCAAGAGTAACCAGTTTAGTTGGTTTATTTGTCATGTTGATGTCTCTTTTATGTTTTGTTATGGAACCGCTTCCAAAGGTATAAAAGAAAATCGGTAAGGGTCAACTGATTAATGATTTCCAATCAGTTTTTGATAGAGATCAGAGGCGGACTGTTTAAGTTCGTTCAGAGTGCCGTTATTTTCAATGATGTAATCAGCCAGGTGGGTAAGATTTTCAAAATCGGGCTGTTTCGACATTCTGTCAAGTACATCTTTCTCTTTCACATTATCTCGTTCTAATACTCTCTCAACCCGTTTTTTTCGATCACTTAAAACCAGAACAACATCATCTACGTAGTCAGGCCGTCCGTCATTCAGTAAGATAGCTGCTTCATACACGAAAAGTTCAGTACCGTCTTTCTCGGCTGACCGGATCAACTCTTTCGTTCTTCTCCTTATAGCAGGGTGGACAACCGCATTCAGCTCCTCCACCCTGTTCTTTTGAAATGCCTCCTGTATCAGGTGCTGTTTGTTCAGGCTGCCGTCAGATGCGTAGGTTTCAGGTCCGAAAACTGCGGTGAGTTGTACTTTCAGATCCGGATCAGTCCGCATCATCTGCTTTGCTAAATCATCAGCGAACAGAACCCGCGCCCCGAGGCTCTTCCAGGTACCGGCCACCGTGGTTTTACCCGAGCCGATACCACCTGTTAACCCCACAGTTTTCATATGGTCTGTTCGGCTACTCTGCTCATCAGGTACGCTTTCATAAATGGGTCCAGTTCACCGTCCATCACAGAGTCCACATCTCCGGTTTCGTGATCTGTCCGGTGGTCTTTCACCATATTGTATGGGTGAAACACGTACGAGCGGATTTGAGAGCCCCACTCGTTGCTGCTTTTAGAATCCTCAAGATCCTGTTTAGCCCGTTCCTTGATGTTTTTTTCCAGCTCATAAACGCGTGATTTAAGCATTACCATCGCCTTCTCACGATTCTGCAGCTGAGACCGTTCTTGCTGGCATTCTGCTACAACGCGTTCTTCCGTGCCGTCCGATAGTTTACCGGTCCAGATAAGCCGGACTCCCGTCTCCACCTTGTTTACGTTCTGTCCGCCCGCACCACTGGCGTGGAATCGCTGAAGTTCTACGTCGCTGTCGTTCAGGTTTACCTCAATCGTATCGTCTATAATGGGCGATACAAATATGGAACAGAAAGACGTATGCCGGCGTGCGTTACTGTCGAACGGAGAGATTCTGACCAGCCGGTGCGTTCCGGTTTCCGATTTCAAAAACCCGTACGCGTTCGTTCCTTTCACTTCAATGCTGGCGCTCTTAATGCCTGCCACGTCTCCATCCTGATACTCAATTACAGAGACTGAAAATCCTCTTTTATCGGCCCAGCGATTGACCATTCTGAACAGCATTTGTCCCCAGTCCTGGCTTTCGGTACCGCCTGCTCCGGGATTGAATGTGACAATAGCATCGCGGTGATCATCCTCACCACTGAGCATATTTTGCAGCTCCAGTTCCTCAAGCTTACTGATAAACGTATCAATTTCGTTATCCAGCTCATCCTGTACATCTTCGCCCTCGTTCTGAAACTGCTGATACACCCGGATGCTTTCACGAAGTTCATCCAGCTCATCCCAGCTCTCAACCAATCCCTTTTGATGATCCATTTGGCGCATCACTACCTGGGCTTTTTCCGGATCATTCCAGAATTCCGGATCTTGTGTCTGCTCCTGGAGCTCTATAACCCTGACTTTTCGTTTATCGTAGTCAAAGATACCCCCTGAGCTGGTCTACCCGCTCAAATAGTTTTTCAAGTTTGTCAGTTTGAATACTCATAAGCTGCTGTTTGTATAATTTGTTGTGTATGAATCAAAACAGACAGAGGCTGCTTTTTAAGTTCCAACTGCAGCCTCATTGTCTTTAGATCGATGTTAGATAACCACTATTTCTTGAACAGTGTGGTCAGTAATAATCCTGCAAGAACACCGCCAGCAAAAGCTGCGCCGACTCCTACTTCAGGATTTGCACGCACATAGCGGCGTGCCGTTCTGAACTCCCGTCGAATTTCGTTTTGTATCTTCTCTTTCTCCTGGTCGAGATTCGACAAGATTTGAGAATACCGGTCTTCTACATTCTTTTTCTCTTTGTTGAGAGCATCTTTCAGCTCATCTTCTACTGATTTAGATTTTTCCATGACAGTCCAATTAAGTTTTTGTTTCCATTCTATCAGGCTTCGTTACGTGCTTCAACTACATCCTGATCCTTATATTGTAATTCATAGAGCTTGCGGTAGATTCCACCGTCTTTTTGAATCAGCTCATTGTGATTTCCCGATTCCCGCACCTTTCCTTTGTGCATCACCAAAATATTATCTGCACCTTTTATAGTTGAGAGCCTGTGGGCTATCACAATAGAAGTTCGCCCTTTCATCATACGTTCGCAAGCTTTGGATACAAGATGTTCCGTTTCGGAGTCTACATTGGAGGTAGCTTCATCCAGCACAAGAATGTCAGGATCATAAACCATTGCACGTACAAAACAGATCAGCTGCTTCTGGCCCATCGATATGGATGCTCCGCGCTCTTTCAGCTCAAAATCGTATCCGCCCGGCAGTTTTTTAATAAAGTGATGCGCCTCAACCTCTTTGGCTGCTTTAATCACCTGCTCTCTGGTTATATTTTCATTTCCAAGGGTAATGTTTTCAAGAACCGTGCCCGTAAAGAGAGCATTATCCTGCAGCACGAGCCCGAAGTGAGAGCGCAGCTGCTTCAGAGACAGATCCCGAATATCGATGCCGTCCAGTAAAATCGACCCTTTTTGAATATCGTAATAGCGCATCAGAAGATTGATGATTGTAGACTTACCCGCCCCGGTAGCTCCCACAATAGCAAGAAGCTCTCCCGGTTTGGCAGTAAACGATACATCGTCGATTACTTTTTCATCATCAGGACTATAGCTGAACTCCACATTTTTAAATTCAATGCGCCCATCAATCTCGGGTTGAACTACCGGATTCGGGGTTTCAACGATCTCTTTC
>CAZKIZ010000072.1:0-11403 GCA_964552935.1 uncultured Rhodohalobacter sp.
AAACCTAAACGGGATACCTCAATAAATGTACATATTTCGTATTATTGAAGCTTGCCGGCTTTCGTTGATGAATCTGATTTATGCATAAAATTACAGGGCTTTTTAAACCACTTGTACAGTTTAATATACGCTGCCCATACTGGGTCTTATCAATTGCGATTCTAACGGCGGTTTTTGCAGGCTACCACGCCTCAAAACTTACCATCGATACAGATATTGCGAATTTGCTGCCGCCAACGAACCCCAACGTACAGGCGCTCGAAAAACTGCAGGAGACGGCCGGGGGAGAGACGGAGATGGAAGTGGCAATCAAATCACCCAGTTTTGAAGCGAATGTGGCATTTGCGGAGAGGCTTGCAGAAGAGGCTCTTGCGCTGAACTACCCGAGGCACAACGCACCTTTTTTTACTGGTGCGCAGTTTCGCAGAGATACTGAATTTCTGAAAGATAACGCCCTCTACCTGGCGACTGCACGTGAACTGGATGATATTATTGAGTACCTGCGTGAAGAGATTGAGATTGCTAAAGAGGAGGCCAATCCATTCCTGGTAGACTTTGACGATTTCGATGACGAGGAAGAATTTGAGGAAGAGGATCAGAATCTCGACCGTTTTAAAGAGAGTTACGATCAGCTGGTGCCGTCTGAGTACCCTGTAAACGCAGACAGCACGCTCGCTATTCTTACCATGTACCCCAGCGGTTCCAGGAGCGATATTACCTACCTGGAAGATATGTTTGCAGAATTCGACAGGCTGATCGAGCGACTTGATCCGGCATCGTTTCATCCCGAGATGGAGGTTCAGTTTGGCGGCCGGTTAAAGCGCCATCTTGCCGAGCTCGACTCCATCATGAGCGACGTGATTAACAGTTTTGCAGCCGGGTTTTCGAGCGTAATTCTGCTTGTACTGCTCTATTTCTCTATAAAAAAATATATTAACTATAAAAGAACAGACTACCGGCTTCAAAAACATTCTCCGTTTCAGCATATCATCCGTTCACCCATTCCTGTACTGGTGATAGGCATTCCCCTTATGGTTAGTCTGATGTGGACTTTTGGGATTACCTATGCCAATCTCGGTGTTTTGAACACCATGACATCTGTGCTATTTGTTATCTTGTTTGGTTTGGGGATCGATTACGGCATCCACTACTACGCGCGCTATATTGAACTTCGGTCAGACGGTTTGGATGTTGGCGTAAGTATTATAGAAGCGTATGAAAAAACCGGTACTGCAATTGTTGTAAGCGCCCTCACAACGTCTTTAGCCCTGTTTGTGCTGATGTTTGCTGACTTCCGGGGATTTTCTGAGTTTGGTTTTATTGCCGGTTTGGGTATCCTTTTTGCTCTTTTTTGCATGCTGTTTGTACTGCCGGCTATTCTCGTCATTTTTGAACGCTGGAACTGGATTTTGCTGCCGCCGAGATCGGAAAAAGTGAAAGTTAAGCCACTATTTAAAAGATTCCCCTATGCCCGTTCTATTATAGGTTTTGGGTTGGTTACTGCAGCGGCTGTGATCGCTTTTTCGGGCAACCTGGAATTTGAATACCAGTTTGGAAACTTAGAGCCTGAATTTCCAGAATACAGGGAGTTCAGAGAATTCACCCGTGGTGTGGATGAAAGCGATCGAAGAAACCCGGCCTTTATTGTGGCTGACTCAGATGAGGATGTGTTTGAAATCGTTGATATTTTACGTGAGCGTAAAGAGGCGAACCCCGAAACGATGATTCTTGATGTTGAGGCACTTCAGGAGCGGTTTCCCCCTTTTGAAGTGATGAAGGAGGAAAAACTTCAAAAAATATCAAGAATACGTCAGCTGCTGCAGGATCCATTTATTGTTAATCAGGAAGATGAAAACCTGGATATCCTCAGAAGATCATCCCAGACGACCGAACCGCTCACGGAAGAACAGATTCCGGACTTTCTGAAGAACAGGTTTATAACCCGCGACGGTAGTATCGGGCGTTTTGTGATTGTGTATCCAAATGAGGGGTTGTCGGACGGGCTTAAATCTATCGCTTTTAAAGAGGAGCTTTCCGAAATCACTTTGGAAAGCGGGAAAACCTACCATGCCGGAAGTACATCCATTGTAGCTGCGGCTATGCTCGATCTGATGAGAACGGAAAGTCCATATATGGTTATTGCTACATTTATAATAGTCTTTATCTGTATTTCGCTCTCATTTATGTCGCTGCGCTGGACCCTAATTGCACTTATCCCGCTCGTGATTGGGCTTCTCTGGCTCTTCGGAATTCAGCTGCTGTTTGGATTGAAATTTAATTTCTACAACCTGGTGGTTCTGCCGGCTATTCTGGGTATTGGGTGCGACAACGGTGTGCATCTGGCGCACCGCTATAGGGATGAGGGTTCCATGAGCATGTGGAATGTACTTTCAAGTACGGGTCAGCACATTACGATGGGTTCGTTTACAACTATGCTCGGTTTTGCCGGACTTCTGTTTACCATGCATCCCGGGCTGCAGTCAATCGGAATTATGGCGGTGGTGGGAATCGGTATGACGCTGCTTTCTGCTCTTACATTTTTACCCGCAATGGTTCAGTTTCTCGAGGATAAAAATTTGATAAACCACCGCTCTGAGAGGCAGTAACTAAATTTGGTAAGATTTTCTTCGGAATCACAGCAGAACAGTCATGATCGTTAAGGCCGATGCCATCGTTTTAAAAACGATCGACTACAGCGAGTCGAGCATTATAGCTACGCTATTTACAAGAGAGAAAGGAAAAACTGCGGTGATAGCAAAAGGTGCCCGCAAACCTAAAAGCAAATTTGCAGCGTTCCTTGTACCGGGCCAGGTTGTTGAAGTGGTATACTATTACAAACAGAGCCGGTCTGTTCAGACACTTTCTGATATTTCATACAATTTTAAGCTGAACTCACTTCGTGTCGATATCCATAAAATGGCGCTGATGATGTCTTTGATGGAGCTGACCGGCCAGGTGCTGCACGATAATGAAGTAAATGAGCCTCTTTTTCAGTTTTTAGAAACATTTTTACAATGGATTGATAAACAAGAAGAGGTGCCTAAGCTTCTGTTTCCCTATGTGCAGATCAGGCTAGCCGATTATATTGGGATCGGTTTACAGCCTGCAGAAGAAATTGATAACCATACCACAGGGTATGTAAATATAAGCTCCGGAACGTTTTCGGGTGAATCTGAAGGTGAACATGCGGCAATTCTGACTCCAAACCAGTTTGCGTTTGTGAAAAAATCACTGCATTCTACAAACGCTTCTGTACTGCGAATCGTTATGCCTGTTGATGAACTGAAAAAGCTGATTGAAATTTTAGATAAATATTTTACCTATCATATCGAAGGCATAAAACCCCGAAAATCAGATAAGATTTTCGACCAACTACTGATGACATGAATTCAAGAAACAAAATATTATCCGGCATATTGATGATCCTTATTGGTGTGCTGATCGGTATGATAGTGATGTTTTTGCGCCAGGATCCATCTATGCTCGATCTGTCGGAAGTGAGATTCACGGAGGTAACCCGCAGCAATGTACCGGTATGGAGTAATGAAGATCTTGAAAAAATTGATGACCGATTTGTCTTTCGGTCAGTTGCGAGAAATGTAACACCAACCGTTGTCTATATCGAAACCATCGTGCCCACCCGCAATCAGAACCTGAGAGGGGGAAGTGAAGAGGATGAAGATAGCTCAATCTGGAGACGATTTATGCCGCCAAGGGCACAAACGGTTGGCTCAGGTGTGCTCATCTCTGCTGATGGATACATACTGACAAACAACCACGTTGTTGAAGACGCTGTTCGGGACGGAATTACCGTTACTTTAGAGGACAAACGTGTGTACGAATCCAGAATCGTGGGACGTGATCCAAGTACCGATCTTGCGGTAATAAAAATTGATGGCAGTGATTTTCCACACGCTACAATCGGTAACTCAGATCATACAGAAGTGGGTGAATGGGTGATGGCAATTGGAAATCCGTTCAGACTGCAGTCTACGGTTACGGCCGGTATTGTGAGTGCACTGGGCCGCGAGGTCGACATCATAAATGATCTTCTCAGGATAGAAAGTTTTATACAGACAGATGCTGCTATTAACCGTGGGAACAGCGGCGGGGCACTTGTAAACACGAGCGGTGAACTGATCGGAATTAATACCGCAATAGCAACGCAAAGCGGTAGTTACCAGGGGTATGGATTTGCGGTTCCCAGTAACTTAGCAATGAAAGTAGCCCGTGATATCATTGAATTTGGAAACGTACAGCGCGGAATGCTCGGCGTGGAAATTCGCGCAGTAGACACCGACCTTGTCCGGCAATCGGGTCTAGACCGTATTCGTGGTGTATATGTTTCAAATGTTGTCAGCGAAGGTGCGGCAGGACAGGCCGGTTTGAGACGGGCCGACATTATATTAGAAGTCAACGATCAGCAGGTAAATGCATCCAATCAGCTTCAGGAGAAAATAGCCATGTTCAGGCCGGGAGACAGTGTAACTCTTTCGGTATGGCGCAACGGCGAGACGCTCAGAATGGATGCCCAATTAAAAGAGCTTCAGAGGCCGGAACCGCCGGAGCCTGAAGAGGTGTCGCTCGATGAACCGGGGCAGCAAATCGAACCTCGTGATGACCGTTTTCGTGAGGGAGAACCTGACGATGGATCCGGAATTTCATTTCACGTTTTTGAATCTTATGGATTGACCATACAGGGACTTTCTTCGCCTCAGGATCCGGATCAATTCGATTTCTATGTTGAAGAGATCAGTCCCGGGTCTCCCGCTCACAGAAGAGGAGTTCCAAAAGGGGCTCAGATACTGGAAATTGACGGAGTTCAAATTAGTGATCGGCAAGAGCTTGAAGAAAAGTTTGCCCGGTCGGTAAGAGATCAAGTATCAGTTGAAATCAAAATCAGAACAGAGCGCGGCTCTGTAGGCTATTACAATCTGTCTCCATGATGAAATTATATCTTCCTGTACTTTTCACTTTATTTATTTTTGTTTCATGTGCTACCGTAGAGGAGGCCACCGTAGATGATCCCGAACCATCAGCAGATGAAGTGGAGACAGCGGAGTATGCAGCTCCGGAGTGGTACAGTTATACAAACCGCTCCTATTCCGACTCGGTATCATTCACAGGAGTTGGACTGGCCTCTTCTGTTGATGAGGCAGATGCAAGGGAAAAAGCTAAGAGTCAGGCTGTTGCAAACCTGAAGCTATCGGTTGACAGATATGCTGAAAATGTTCGAACAGATCAGGCTGAACAGAGCAGTGATGGTGAATTCAGCTCACCCGGATTTATCTTCGATCTCAGAAATGCTGTCCAAAATATGTCGATTGCAGATGAGCTGGAAACTACAGATGAGCATATTGAAACCGAAGACTCAGTTCACCAAATTTACGTTAAAGTAACCCTTTCAATGGGGGCGGCTCTGAACGCTCTCGAAAATGAGCTGAATCATGCAGGGTTTACCCGCGTGCTTAATGAACAAATAGCCCTTTAATCTTTTTTATCGTTGCATACGTGAAAAAAAACGGGCTAATCCGGAGTATTCACCAAGCTCATTTTTGATCAATTGTCCTGCGGCCGTCGCTCCATTCGAGATCGAACTTCTCGCCCTGTTTCAACACAGTTTCGGAACGAACCCACTTTTCTTTTTGCCAAACTCTTACAAATCCGCGTTCCAAAGGTTCATTGGGATTATTCTTTTCAAGTTTGTGAATGGCGGTCTGAAGCCGGCTTTGGTTTTTCATCCGCAGGTTTTGTGAGCGATGCTGCATTGTCTGGGCGAGTGTACTCACCCGGTTTTTTAGATGAACCAACCGATCCTGAACTTTCAGCAGCGCATGGGAGTGAGCCAGGCGATGTACGTACTCCTTGTAGTTTGCAATTTTCTGTTTAAGATGCTGCTCAATTCCTCTTGAATAGTCGTCTATTTGCATTCGAAGATCATTGATATCGGGAGCCGCAATCATTGCCGCCTGTGTGGGAGTGGCAGCACGGGCATCGGCCACAAAATCACTGATACTGAAGTCAACTTCGTGTCCTACAGCACTGATGACGGGTATCGGGCAGTTATAGATGGCTCTCGCCACGACCTCTTCGTTGAACGGCCAAAGATCCTCCAGAGAACCGCCGCCACGCCCAACAATCAAAAGCTCAATATCTGATCGGGCAGAGAGCGTTTCGATCGCGTTTACGAGCTCGCCGGCCGAGTTCAGGCCCTGTACGCTGGCGTGATGGAGGTAGAGTGTCGCAATAGGCCAGCGCTGTTCAAACGTAGATCGTATATCGTGAAATGCTGCCCCGGTAGATGACGTGATGACCCCGATATTTTCAGGAAAAGAGGGGAGAGGTTTTTTATGATCATCATTAAACAGCCCTTCTTCCTGAAGTTTCTTTTTCAATTCCTCATACTTCTGCTGAAGCCTGCCAACCCCCGCCTGCTGAACGAGGCTGACAATCATTTGATAGCGGCCGTGAAGGGCGTATACCTGGATGTCCCCGCCAAGCACAACCTGCTGACCATCACTAAGCTCAACGTCCATTCGCTGTGCTGCAGATCGCCATACAACACACGGGAGCTGGGCATTGTCGTCTTTCACCGTAAAATAGTAGTGTCCGTTGCGGCTTTGATTTACATTGCTGATTTCACCCTCAACCAGCACATCCCTGAAGTTCGATTCAAGCAGCTGCTTTATCTGGTTCGTGATATCGGTGACGGTGGCAATATCAAAAGAGAAGGGAATCTGGTCAGGCATAAATTTCTTTGGATCTGTTTTGAACAAATATAACAAGATAAGGATGGAATCTCTGAGTCAATATCAGAAAACCCTTGGCGGACGATTGTGGCCTTTATCCATTGATAGCATTCCCTGACATGCAAATTCGACAGACGAGTACTCCCATATATCACAATAGTTTTTGAGCAGATCCACTCGTCAGCCGGGGACTAAATCCTCATCGGAAGATTGTATTTTTCGTCCGACGAGTCTCTTGGTTCGATATCTAAAAATTAGAGCGGAGATACTCCCCCTTTCCCAAAGGGGACTGAGGGGGATATCACAATGCTTAGCAAAGCCAGAGAACTCCATTGAAAACAGCCGGAACTTCCAACTAATCCCCAATCGTATCAACCCGACGGACGAGTACTCCGAGCCATTCCAGTGGATTTTGGGCAGTTCTACTCGGCAGCCGGGACTATTTCCCGAGGACTGAGTCCACAATAGCTATAGCTTCTTCCTGGATTTTTTTCAGATGATCTCTGCCTTTGAAGCTTTCGGTATAGATCTTATAGATATCTTCTGTGCCGGAGGGTCGGGCTGCAAACCAACCGTTTTCTGTTTCTACTTTCAAACCGCCAATTGGGGCGTTGTTGCCGGGTGCGTTCGTTAGCTTTTTAAGGATCGGTTCCCCGGCGAGCTGATCGGCCTTCACCTGGTCAGGGGAGAGGTTTGAGAGGATTTTCTTCTCCTCAAGCGAAGCGGGCGCATCAAGGCGTTCGTACACCGGGCTGCCGAATCGTTCTTCCAGCTCTTTGTAGTGTTCTGATGGATTTTTTCCTGTTTTAGCCGTGATCTCGGCAGACAGCAGGTTTAAAATTATGCCGTCTTTATCCGTTGACCAGACGGTTCCGTCTTTCTTCAGAAACGATGCCCCGGCGCTCTCTTCACCGCCAAACCCATAGGTGCCGTTGTATAAACCGTCCACAAACCACTTGAATCCTACCGGAACTTCAGAGAGTGTTTTGCCGATCGATTTTGCAACCCGGTCAATCATACTGCTGGATACAAGTGTTTTGCCAATCGCAGCGCTATCGCTCCAGCCGGGACGATTCTGGAAGAGGTACTGAATGGCCACTGCAAGATAGTGGTTAGGGTTCATCAGGCCGCTTTTCGTAACAATTCCGTGCCGGTCGAAATCGGTGTCGTTGCCAAAAGCGATATCATATTTATCTTTCAGCCCGATCAGACTGGCCATTGCGTGTGGTGAGGAGCAATCCATTCGGATTTTCCCATCCTTATCAACCGTCATAAATCGAAATGTGGGATCTACCTCTTTGTTTACAACTTCAATGTTCAGATCGTACATCTCCGCGATCGGTTCCCAGTATGCAATGCCCGATCCCCCCATGGGATCGGCCCCGATTTTAAGCCCGGATGAACGTATGGCTTCAACATCCACTACGTTTTTCAGATCGCTGACATATGGAGTAATATAGTCGAACTCCCGGGTGCTGTTCTTTTTCAGCGCTCGCTTAAGAGGAATTCGTTTGACACCCCTTAGTCCGCTTTCGAGATATGCATTCGCTGTCTTTTCGATTTTGGATGTAATATCTGACCCAGCCGGCCCTCCGTGCGTTGCGTTATACTTGAATCCGCCGTCGGACGGAGGATTGTGAGACGGAGTGATCACAATGCCGTCTGCTCTCTCACCATTTTCACCTAAATTCCAGGATAATATCGCGTGGGATATTGCAGGTGTAGGTGTATAGCCAAAATCGGTTTGGTAGCGAATTTCTATATCATTAGCTGCCAGTACCTGTATGGCAGTAATCAGTGCAGGTTCGGAAAGTGCGTGCGTATCCATTCCAAGGAAAAGTGGTCCGCGAATGTGGTTATCATTCCGGTAGTCAGCCACGGCCTGGCTGACAGCAAGGATGTGATCTTCATTAAACGTGTTGTTTAGTGACGTCCCCCTGTGGCCGGATGTACCGAATGAAACGGCCTCTTCTATCTTGCCGGCATCTGGTTCTAGAGTGTAGTACGATGTGATAAGTCTTGGAATGTTTTCAAGTAGTGAGTAGGGTGCTTTTTTTCCGGCAAATTTGTGATCAGACACTGTGTTATCTCCGTTACGAATTTCAGGTTTAGTTGAATTGCTGCACATCAAACCAAAAATGAAGTATAATCACCTAAATGGCAAGTTTAACAAGGAGATAGCGTCATCGTTAAAATCTTAGAACCTATTCTGCTTTCAGAGGTTATCCCAGTCTGTCGGAATGATATGATAGTGTAATGTATTTTGTCTATAAGTAATTGAAATACAATATTTTATATCTGATAAGCACAAGTCAGAACACAACATAGTTAATCAAACAACTCAGTACATTTATGAAGAACAAAGTAGCACTTTTGGGATGGAGCCTTCCGGCAATTGAGAGCATGCAGAAAATGGACAGACCGTTTGTGGTTGTCAGTTTTCCGGAATTTGAACAGACAGCTAAAGAGAATGACATACCATTTGTAGGATGGAAATTCAGTGACTGGAACGAAAAATATAATAGCCTGCAGTTAAAAGAACTCCTTGATTCTCATAACGTAGACCTCGCAGTTCCTCTGTATGAAGAGACTGTAGAGTGGGCAGGTGCACTGAACTCGATCTATCGTGATGATCCGCGCCTGATGAACCGCGCATATCTCTTTAGAAATAAAGCGATAATGAAACGTAAAGCACTTTTGGCGGGTCTCAGAGTTGGACTTTTTGAAGAAGTGTACAGTAAGCAGGGCGTTCATGATTTTATGGATCGGCTCAATGAAGCTAACCTACAGCTTGACGGAGAGGAAGATGCGTGGGTTCACCTGAAGCCATTTAGCGCTGCAGGGACAGTTGGGCATAAGCTGCTTCGCACAAAAGAGAGTATCGAAGAGAAAGTAATTGATAAAGATTTTCCGTGTATGGTAGAGAGTCATCTGCCGGGTAAGGAGTTTTCCTGCGAGGCGTTCATACATAACGGAAAGATTCGCTTTCTGAATATCACTGAGTATGTAAAACTTGGGTACTCAAATTTTGTGCCGGCCGGACCCGAACTCGAAGAAAAACGGCCGTTGATTATGGATGCCATGCAGAGATTGGTGAAATCGTTTGGTATAGAGTACGGAATGATTCACCCCGAATGGTTCCTGACGGAAGACAATACGCTTAGTTTTGGCGAAGTTGCCTGCCGGATTCCGGGCGGACATATATTTGAACTCATTGAAAAAGCTCACGGATTTGATCCCATCCAAGGTCTTGTACTTTGTAGTGATCCATCCGCAACAGATGAAGAGATCGAGGAGTTTTTCCCGAAAGAGAATGTAAAAGAAGACCAAATGTACGCAGGCAGCGTGATGGTGTATCCTAAGCCGGGACATATCACAAAACTTCAGGTACCTGACGAACTAAAAGAAGATTCATTCTTTGAAGATCATACACTCTATGCGCCCTCAGAGCATAAGGTGTCTGATCAGCGGGAAGGGTTTGGAAATCATTATGGAACCGTATTTTTCAACGGTAACGATTCCGAAAGGATGCGAGAGCTGCTGAGACACTATCAGGACGTAGACTTCTATGCGTAACTGAATATGTATAAATAAACTTGAAGCAGAGTGAGTTTATAATGTAAGTACCAATATTCTTTTAAAATAAAAGACCTCAAGCAATTATTGTTCGGGGTCTTTTTTATATTTTTTATCACAATTATGAGTTCAAAGCTGTAAGCTTTTATGCTGAACATACATTAAACAAATTGGGAAACATTATGCAATCCCGCTCACTACATGACAATCATTAGAATTACTACCACAAATAAAACAGAATCTAATCAAGAACAGGCATTTGAAACAACAGAGTAAAGATTTACCAAAAGGCGTCAAACAGAAATTCCACGAAACACTCGGAAATTTCAGAGAAGCATCACCTTTGCTGGCTGAAAATCATAAAAAAAAGCTGCTCAGCAATCTCGATCTTCTGACAGATTCATCCGAGGGTATTCAATTCCTATACGATCACATCAGCGAGCTTGTGGATGCAGGTATTTTCAGAGACACGATGTGGGATGATCCCGCCAGACTTGTTCCGGCCCTTGTGGGAGGTACGATTAAGGCAGGGGATCAAACTACAATTGTTGAAATTGTGAGTGAACTCAGAATCCTGGCCATTGCAGAAGAGATCATCAAGCAGAAGGGTTTTTCAGCCGGCAGGGCAAAAACTTTTCTTGAAGAGGCTTTAGTAAACAACATCGACCTCATCTTTCCGTCCGGATCCGAGGAAGAGAGAACGATGGATGCCGATACATTGAAAAAAATCAGAATTCTTTTCGATTTTCTGACCGATAAAATTTCAGTCAATAAGATTAAAGGAAGGCTCGCCAAAGAGATTGAACTGATCTGTGCACAACGGCCGGTTGTTACCGATCGCGTGATTGATATAATCTCAACTGTACATAACGAGATGGACATCACCTCAGATAGTGAGGATAACCGGCGCCTCAGGTATTACGTAAAAGCAG
Source organism: uncultured Rhodohalobacter sp. (assembly GCA_964552935.1). Taxonomy (GTDB): domain Bacteria; phylum Bacteroidota; class Rhodothermia; order Balneolales; family Balneolaceae; genus SW132. The sequence goes on from CAZKIZ010000072.1 coordinate 11,258, forward strand.
TTTACTGTCCGTCGGAAAAGTCTGGCGAGGTTAGCGTTGACGAGTACGAAAACTTTTTGCAGAAAGCATCAAGGAAAGAAGTTAAAGTTGAGTGTGAAGAGCTTTCGAAGACCATGCACGACACGGGGCTGGCCACGAGATATCAC